>VGYV01000063.1 GCA_016872855.1 Planctomycetota bacterium | reverse complement strand
GGGCAGGTGGCTGGCGAGGGCCAGGAGCCGGTCGTGCTCGGCGGGGTCGAGGCGCCGCACGCGGGCGCCCAGGGCCTGCCACAGCTCGGTCACGGCGGCCAAGGCGCGGCGATCGGTCCGAGGCGTCGGCGTCACGAAGCACAGCGCCCCGTCGAAGAGCCCCGCCGTCGCCTCGTCCACCCCCCGCTTCTCAGAGCCTGCCATCGGGTGCGAGCCGACGTAGCGGAGGCGGCTGCCGGCCACCTCCTCGAGCTGCCGCACGAGCTGGGCCTTCGTGCTCCCCACGTCGGTCAGCAGCGCGCCGCGGGGCATCGCGTCGGCCGCGGCGCGGGCCAGCTCCACCATCGCCCCCACGGGCGTGGCCAGCACCACCAGCTCGGCCTCAGCCACGCCGGCGCGCACGTCCAGCGTCCCCTCGTCAATCGCCCCAAGGGCCACGGCGCGGTCAAGGGTCGCCTGGCGGCGTGCCACCCCCACCACGCGCCGCGCCAGGTGTTGCGCCCGCAAGGCCAGCCCCAGCGAGCCGCCGAGCAGCCCCACCCCCACGATCGCCACCGTGCGGAACGGCAAGACCCCGGAAACAGGCGCCGCCACACCCATCCACGCGCACTCCAGCCACACTTCCGAGGGCAACCACACCCGCCGCGGAGTGTACCAGATGCCCATGCGGGTGTCAAACGCCCTTCACACCTCTCCCACACCGCAGTGGCTCAGATTGTGAGAAGGGCACCCCATTGCATTCCCAGCTTCCGCGTGATAGCATTGCCGGTGTTGGCGGAACACCGGCTCGGCAGCGCCGCTGTACACCTTCCCACGCCAAGCCGACGACAAGGAGGACTGCGATGAGCGCTCGGGCACCGTGCTCGCGTTGGGCCGTGGCGGTCGCCTTAGCCACGTGCCTGTTCCTCGCCGGCTTGTGCAGCGCCGCCGGGCAGGAGGCGAAGCAGCGAACGGTGGACCTCGGGGGCGGCCTGACCATGGCCTTGGTCCTCATTCCTCCGGGCAGCTTTGTCATGGGCACGACGGACGCTCAGGCCAAGGCGCTCGAGCGCACGGTGGGGCGGGTGGACAGCGAGAGGCCGGCCCACAAGGTGTGGCTCTCCAAAGCCTTCTGGATTGGCAAGCACGAGGTCACGGTGGGACAGTACCGCAGATTCGTCGAGGCCGCCGGCTACAAAACGGATGCAGAGAAAGGGACAGGAGGCAAGGGCGCGCGGGTCTACGACCACGCGGGGGAGACCAGTCGGGCAGAGGATGCTTGCTGGCGCAATCCGCACTTTAGGCAGTCCGACGACGACCCGGTCGTGTGCGTGAGCTGGAACGACGCTCGGGCATTCGTGGACTGGCTCAATCGCCTGGACAACGACAGGCCCCCCGGTATGTCCTATCGGCTCCCGACCGAGGCCGAATGGGAGTACGCCTGCCGGGCTGGCACCTCCTCACTCTATCAGTGGGGCGATGATCGCGACGGAGCCCGTGGATGGTGCAACGGTGCAGACCTCACGATGAGGGACGCCGGCTGGATTAGCGGGCGGATGGACTTTATGCGGTTCGACTGGAATGACGGGTACCTCACCACGGCGCCAGTGGGCTCATTCAGGGCCAATGCATTTGGGCTTCACGACATGCTCGGCAACGTCTGGGAATGGTGTCAGGACTACTATGGCCAGTACAAGGGCGGCGACCAAACGGACCCGGTGGGCCCTGCTACCGGGCAGTCCCGCGTCTTTCGTGGGTGTTCCTGGCGCAGTTCCCCCGGTGAACTTCGATGCGCAAACAGGGACTTGAACGGCCCCTCTGACCGAAGCGTGGAAGGCGGATTCCGGTTGGCTCTTGCCGGAGCATTCGGTACCGCGAAGGCGGAGGAGACCACTGCCCCTGAGAGAGCACCCGCGGCCCAGACGGCAGGGGAACTCGTGCAACGGGGCATGACCAAGATGGCGAACGGTGACGTTGATGGCGCCATGGCCGACTTCACCGAGGCCATCCGGCTTGAGCCCGGGGACTTCCAGACACACCGGTGGCGTGGCCACCTGAAATGCGAAAAGGGGGACTACGACGGGGCCATAGCCGATTACACCAAGGCCATCGAGTTGAAACCTGACTATGCAGAGGCTTACCAACTGCGGGCATTCACTCGCAAGGCGAAGGGGGATTACGAGGGCGCGATCTCCGACTACGACAGGGCCATCCAACTGCGGCCGAACAACCCAGACGCCTACTACAGCCGCGGCCGCGCCAAGCACGCGAAGCGAGACTACGACGGGGCAATCGCGGACTACACCAAGGCCCTCGAGGGGTTCCGCCCTGACGAGAAGGATATCGAAGGGACGAGGGCGGAAGTGATTGCCAATCTGGAACGCGCAAGGGCCGAGCGGGCCGCCGCTGGAAAGGCGCCCGCGGCCGAGACGGCAAGGGCGCTCGTGGAACGGGGCATGACCAAGGGGGCTGACGTTGACGGGGCCATCGCCGACTTCACGGAGGCCATCCGGCTCGACCCGGGGTATGCGCCAGCGCACGAATGGCGCGCCCTGGCGAGGATCAGGAAGCTGGACTACGACGGCGCCATCGCCGACTGGACCAGGGTCCTCCAACTGCGGCCTGACGACCCATGGGCCTACTACAACCGCGGCTGCGCCAAGCACGCGAAGCGTGATTACGACGGGGCAATCGCCGACTACACCAAGGCCATCGAGACGCAGCGGCTCCGCCCGAACGAGAAGGGCGCCGATGCGATCCTGGCGAAGGCAAGTGCCGACCTGGAACGCGCGAAGGCACAGAAGGCCCGCACACACCCGGAGAAGGGCCGCGAAGGCCCGGCTCCCAAGGCCCCGGCCGGCCTTCAGGAAGTGCCCTACCTGGGCTTCGACGGGCACGACCTGGACCCCGGCCTCGCCGGGCTTCTCCAGCTCAAGGCGAAGAGCGGTGTGCTCGTGACCGACGTGCGCGAGGGCTCCCCCGCCGCCCTCGCCGGAGTCGTGAAGAAGGACGTGGTCGTGGCCCTCGACGGGGCAGCGGTCAAGAGCTTCCAGGCCCTCAAGCAGGCTCTCGCCGCCAAGAAGCCAGCCGACGCCGCCACCCTCACCCTCCAGCGCGGGGATGAGAAGGTGGACGTGAAGGTCACTCTCGCCGCCCGGCGTGTGCCGGAGGAGGAGCCGCCCGAGAAGGGGAAGGAGTGAGCACTCACCATGGCCGAAGTGGCATGCGGGGGCGCCATTCGCACCGAGAGCATCGGAACGGTGGTGCAGGTGGCGGGGCCGGCCCGGGGCAAACTGATTCTCTCCGGGATCGCCGATGCCTTGCTGGGTTGCGGCCTTTGCGCCTTCCTCGTCTCGTTCGCCGCGAGCGGGGGCCTCTACCATACCGGGGAGCTGTCCTGGACGACGGTCGCTCTGGACGTGGGGCTGGCCCTCCTCGGCGTCCTGTTGCTCATGGCGGCCGTGCGACGCTTCCGAGCCGTGGGCGACAGGCGCGTCTACCTGCGGGCGGGGCCGGGGGGCGTGGCCGTGTGCGTCCCCATGCCGACGGCGGCCGACCTCTTCCGCCTCTCCTTCCGGCCGGTCAGCCGCGAGCTGGCCTGGTCGGAGACCCGGACGTGGTACGCCTACGCGTATCTGAAGATCGGCGAGCTGTTCTTCGGTGAGCCCTCCTGGCTCTCCTACGCCAATGACACGAGGATCGTGTTCGAGGGGGTGGAGGGTTGGGTGGTGTGGGTCCCGACGCTGTTGCTCGGCGGCTCCCTGCGACGGATCACGCGCGGCATTGCCGAAGCCGCAGCGCGGGACGATTTGCGCGACGCCGATGGCTCTGCCGCGCCGGCTGCGGAGCCGGAGGACGGTGGCCAGGGGGACTCGTGATGGCCTCGGAGACGAAAGACGCTCTGCAAGTAACGCTCGACGTCTCTGACCGCTCGGACGACGAGCGCGCGGCGCTGCCCGCCGCAATCGCCTCGCGGCTCGAGGGATTCCTCAAGAGCAGGTTCCCGACGGACCGCGGGTTCCGTCACGGCCGCGGCACTTCCCAGCCGTTCGAGGAGTGGCCCAAGCTCCTCAGCCACTGGCTCGCCGTCACCAAGGGCGTGCTTCGGGGACACGCGGTCGAGGTGTGCCCGGGAGACTTCCAAGTCGGCCGGATCACCGTCACGCTGAAGACGCACCGAGAGCTGACCGGGCTCCTGGCGCTCCTGGCGATATTGGCGGGCCTGGCAGCCGGGGCCGGCGCGGTTGCCCTGGCAATCTTCGAGAACCGTGACCCCCGCGAGCCATGGTGGCATGGGGATGCAATCCCGGTCATCGTCGCGGCCACGTTTGGGGGCGGGGCCGCGGTCTTCGGCCTCCTCTGGCTCCTTTCACGTCCGGCCGTCAGAATGCTCACCGACCCCGCCCGGGAGGAACGGGAGCGCCAGGCCCTCTGGCAGGAGTTGCTTCCCCACTTGGCGAACGTGCAGGAGCCCTGAGCCCTGAGGGAGCAGGCCGGCCCAGCGGGCCAGATAAGCACCAAATGGGGCCCAGCCAGTACCGGGCAGCACGCGCGGAAGCCATAAGCCTTTGGATTCCAATCGCTTGCGACCCGTACTGCCTACGGCGTGCGCGCGCGGGCGTCATAGGGTGGGGAACAGGCGCGAGGACAAGGAGGAAGGAGGCGGAAGCAGGAAGTCCGGGGCACCCCCCCCACCCTTGGGCGCGCGTGTGGCGCAACGTTGAGCGACACTGAGCGACTCTGAGCAACACTGAGCCGGAAGCCCGAGAATCGCCAAACGGCAATTGAGCGACTCTGAGCAACACTGGGCAACATTGAGCAACACTGCGCCGGCACACCGGGCCACGAAGAAGCCCGACCCGCGTGGGGCGGGCCGGGCTTCGGGGATGTGACCAGGCGTCGCGGGGCACGGAGGCCCCGCCTACAACAAGGAGAGGGTCAGTGGGTCATCGAGTAGACGATGGCGTTCATGCCGATGCGAAGGGCGTCCTGGGTCGAGTAGCACTTGGCGAAGGGGCGCTCCATGCCGTCCCATTGCGTCCCCAGGCCGTAGGGGGTGTAGATGACGGCGAGGACGCCGCCCATCGTGATGCCTTCGAGGACGGGGACGTTGAGGTCGGGCTTGCTCTGGCGGACGATGCCGCTGTAGGCGACCTTGCCAATCTTGGCCTGGACGCTCAGGAGCGGATGGCTGGGCGTGATCGGCTCCAAGGGGTGCTTGGGGAGGACGCGAGCCATCTCGCGGCGGAAGGCCTGGTCGAAGTCCTTGCGACCGCAGCAGGAGTCGGCCAGCAGGATGCCGCCGTTCCGCAGGTAGCTGCGGAGCGCCGCGACCTCTTCGTCGAGGAGCACGAAGTCGTCGTGGCCCGTCATGTAGAGGAGCGGGTGCTTGAAGGCCTCGGTCTTCCGAAGGTCCACGTTCGAGCGCTTGAACTGCACCTCCAGGGTCGAGTTGGCACCGACGTATTTCAGCAGGGCCATGTTGCCCGACGGGTGGGGGTCCCAGTCCCCGCCGTGGATGACCTGGCCGAAGACGAACTCCTCGCGTGTGGGCTCGCCGGTCTGGTAGTAGACCTTTTCGGCGCCGAGGAAGCGGCCGAGCTCGTGGCTGGCCAGGCAGTAGGCGGTGAGGTTCACGCCGAACTGCTGCGCGGGCACGGCTTTGACGCGGAAGCCCCAGGGGTGCTCGTGCTGCGCCCAGCCGCAACTAACGTCGTAGGGGGCCAGCAGCACGGCCACGCGGCAGCCCAGGTGGATGCCGTAGATGTTCGGCGCCCCCGTGTACGGGGCCTTGTTCGGCTCCTGGTACGTGAAGTTCTCGATCTGGTAGAATGCCTGGTAGATGGGGTGGTCAGCCGGCAACTGGCGCAGCGGGCGCTGCGGGAAGAGCTTGAGGGAGAGGGCCTTGAACGACTCGGTGAACGGCTGCGCCCCGCAGCAGGCGTCGCCCACCAGCGTCCCGCCGTCCCGAAGATACCACCGGAGCTTCTCAACGATGTCGTCGCCAAATGTGAAGTTGTGATGGCCGGAAAGATAGAGGATGGGGACCTCGGCAGGGCTGAAGGAGAACTCTTCGAGGCCTAGCTCGATGGAGCGGTACTTGACCTGGAGCTTGCTGCCGGCGGTCAGTAGGATGTTGTGCAGGTCGGTCGTGTCGCTCTGCCAGTCGAGGTAGGAGAAGCGGCGGCCGTCATCGGTGGTCTTCCAGACGGGCTTGCCGTAGCGGATTTTGGCGATGAGGGCCGGTGGCGCGGGCGGGCGCTTCTTCTCCGTGCGGCGCAGGGGCGTGGCGGGCAGGGGGAGCGGGGGGAAGCCTTCGGACGCGCTGATGCGCGAGGGCTTGGGCGGCGGCGGCGGCTCCCAGTCGCCGTAGGCCACTTGCTCCACGACAAACGCGGAGAGACACAAGGCCGCACAGGCCAGGACGAGCCAACACGCCGCAGTGCCGAGCCGCCGAAGCATTCGCAGCCTCCTTTGCACAGCAGTCCGGGCAGCCGTGGTCAGCGCGGACCTTCCCCGCGCAAACCACCCATAGTATAGCGCGAGGACGGGGAATGTCCAGCGCTTTTTTGCGGTTTTTTGGTGACGCAAGCGCCGCGCGCCCAAGCCGTTAGGGGATGACGCCGCTCTGGCGGAGCTTGATGACCTCGAGGAGCGTGCGGTTGAACTCCTTCACGCACTTCTCACGGTGCATGCGGGCCTTTGGGAAGTCCCCTGCCGAATGGGCTTCGGCACACAGGGCAAAGTTGGCCACGGCCTCCTTGAAGTTGTCGTGGACCCCTTCGGCGCCCTCGGGTGGGGTGAGGCGGGTGATGGCCTTGGCGTGGAGGGCGCCAAGCTCCTTGGCATACTGGCACAGGGCCTTGTCGTAGGGGTGTTTTGCCAACATTCCTCCCACCTGAAGGCCGATGCGCGTGATCGTCTCGGCCAGGTTCACATAGGAGCTGACCCGTTCGGCCTTCTTCTTAGCGTCGTCGGGCGCCTCCCCGCGGCAGACCGCGGCCAGAGCGCAGACGAGGCCCATGCAGACGCAGCCTACGGTGGAGACCCGCGTGGCCATGGGATGCCTCCTGAGCTGCCGCCCGTCAGGCGCCCACGATGCGCCGGACCTGGGCGATGGATGCGGCGGAGTCGCCCGTCGGGCCATACTCCAGGCCCACGTAGCCCTGGTAGCCCGCCTTGTCAATCGCCGCGCAGATCGTGGCGTAGTTCAGCTCGCCCGACCCGAACTCGTGGCGGCCGGGCATGTCCGCCGAATGGAAGTGGCCGATCAACCCGATGTTCTCGGTGGTGTTCTGAATCAGGTTGCCTTCCATTATCTGCTGGTGGTAGATGTCGAAGAGGAGCTTGACGTTGGGGCTGCCCACGGCGCGCACGATGTCGAAGCCCTCGCGGCTCGACCACAGGTAGTAGCCCTTGTGGTTCACCAGCGTGTTGAGGGGCTCGAGCACGATGGTCACGCCCGCCCGCTCGGCATCGGCGGCCACGGCCTTGAGGCCGCCCACGATGCTGTCGTGCATCTGCCAGGGGCTCAGGCCGGGCTGCTCGTTGCCCACAGTGGCGATCAGCGTCGGGCAGCCGAGGCGGTTGGCTACCGCCAGGCTCTCGCGGGTGGCGGCCACGAACACGCTCCGCATCTCGGGGTTCACCAGAATCCCCTTCGCCCAGGCCTGCTTCATCGCGGGGTCGGCGCTGTCCACGCAAATCGCCGCCAGGTCCAGCCCAGTCTCTCGCTTCGCCGCCAGCACGCCATCGAGGTCAACCCCGTTCCAGCCCCAGAACTCGAAGGCCGGCAGCCCTGCCTCCTTGACCTTCGCGATCCGCTTCACGAAGTCCTTCTCCTCCCGGAACAACATGCAGATACAGGCCGAGAGCCTCACAAGTTTCTCCTTTTCTGTGATGCCATGCGCAGGGATGGGTGGATGAATGGATGGGTGGATGAATGAGCAAGCCTGCTTTTCACATTCATCCAATCATCCATCCAATCATCCCCCATCTTCGCTTGGCGCGCCCAACTCCCGCGATCTCCTCGCCGCCGCCTCCACTGCCTGGATCAGGGCACCCCTGAGCCGCTTCTCCTCCAGCACCTTCAGCCCCTCGATGGTCGTGCCGCCGGGCGAGGCCACCATGTCCTTCACCACGGCCGGGTGCCGCCCAGTCTCGAGCACGAGGCGTGCCGTGCCGAGCACCGTCTGCGCCGCCAGCTTGAGCGCCGTCTCGCGCGGCAGGCCGGCCAGCACCCCGCCGTCGGCAAGCCCCTCGATGACCAGCGCGACGAACGCCGGCCCGCTCCCGCTCAGGCCCGTGACGGCATCCAGCAGCGCCTCGGGCACCGCCACGGCAATGCCCACGGAGCAGAAGACCTCGTTCACCAGCCTCCCATCGGCCTCCGTCGCCGCCGAGCCGAGCGCGTAGGCCGACGCCCCGCAGCCCACCAGGCATGGCGTGTTCGGCATCACCCGCACCACCCGCGCCCCCGGACCCAGCATCCCCTCCAGCTCCCGCAGCGTGACCCCCGCCGCGATGGAGACCACCAGCTTCTGGCTCCCGATGGCGTTCCCCAGCCCCGGCAGCACCTGCCGCACCACCCCCGGCTTGAGCGCCACCATCACCACGTCGCTCGCCGCCACCAGAGCCGCGTTCCCGTCGGCAATGCCCACCTGGAGTTGGCGGGCGAGGTCCTCCAGCCGCTTCCCATCCACGTCGCTCATCAGCACGCGGTCTGGAGTAACCCGCCGGCCCGCTAGCAGCCCGCGTGCCAGCGCCTCGCCCATCTTCCCCGCCCCCAGGAACCCAATCGTCTGCTCCACCGAGCTCTCCTCCGTCGCGTCAACCCCCGCGCTCCCGACAAGACTATATCAGAAGCCCGCGGGGACCGCAACGCCCCATCCGGCGTCGGGTGGAATAACGGATTTGCGCGCTGCCCATCTTGGTTCGTAGTTCGGCGTTTACGCGGTTCTGCTCTGTGCCGTTGCAGCGCCCAAGGCCGCCTGAAGGCCGAACTACCAACAGGAACGCCCCATCCCGCGCACGTGTCCAGGATCACCTCGAGTCCTCCGGCCATTCATCCTCAGCCAGCGGCTCGGTCGGGTCGTACTTGATCTTGATGCGCCTCATGACGGGGTGAGGCCCCAGGCGGTCGCGTTTGCGGTGCGGCACCAGCTCGGCAACAGGCTTGCCGTGCCGGCACACCAGGAACGACTCCCCCGTCGCCTCCACCTCGGCCAGCACGGCCGACAGCCCCGACTTGGCCTCATGCACGCTAAGCGTCTTCATCGCGGCTCTTCTTTGGCCCATTTCAGTCTAGTCAACTTGGTCCACCCTGTCAAGCACCTTTGAGGACATGGCGCGTGCGCTTGAGGGTGGCACCCACCGGCGTCACCTACTTCCCTGGGTCGCACCCACGCCCACGCGGCCATGTAAGTGATGGCGAGGCAAGGCGGGCAGAGGCCATCAGTCCTTCGTGACGCAAACCACGCGAAAGCCAAGATCGTCGTACCGGGCCCCAGGACGAAGCCTGCGCCGGTACGTACAGCGCAGGGTCCTCGGATAGCCGCCATAGGAGCCGCCACGAACCACTCGGTGTGTACCAGACTCAGGACCGGTCGGGTCGTTCTGCGCATCCTCACTGTAGAGACCGTACCAGTCCTGGCACCACTCCCACACATTACCGTGCATGTCATGCAGGCCCCAGGCATTGGGTCGTTTCCTTCCCACGGGATGGGTGACGCCCCGGGCCTGGGTGCCGAACCAGGCGTGCACTTCGAGGTAATTCGCATCGTCACCAAAACAGAACTGGGTGGCGGCGCCGGCGCGACAGGCGTACTCCCATTCGGCCTCGGTGGGCAGGCGGAAGGTCTTCCTCGACCTCGCGCTCAGTGTGCACAGAAAGTCCTGGCACTGCTCCCAGCTCACCCACTCGACAGGGTTCTGCGGCCCGCTTCCGAACCTGCTTGGGTTCTTGCCGATCGCCGCCATCCAGAGCTCCTGGGTGACTGGGAACTTCCCAAGCCAGAATGGCCTGGAGAGCCTGACGCTGTGCTGGGGGCACTCGTCCTTGTAGAAGTCAGGGGTCCCGCCATAGGTCTTGGCCAGTCGTTCTCCACCCGCAAGTGCGTCGCTCCCCATGAGGAATTCCCCGGCAGGGATGAGGATGAGGGCCATCTTCACCCCCTTGCCCAGGTCAACCTCCTGCTCCACCTGGACGCCGAGTGCTTTGGCGGTCTCCGCCTGCCGCTGCTTCGCCTCGGCCGCGTCGAAGGGCCAGGCCGTGTAGACACGCCACTTGGTGGGCACCTCGGCTATCTGCGTCGGCAGTCGGGTGTCCGGTGTCGGGGTAACTGGAAGCGCCACAGCCGAGGGCGCCTGTGCCACGTGCTCCGTACCGAGTGGGGGCTGTGGGACAAGGTCAAGGGCGGCCAGGAGTTCCTCCGCGCTCTGGTAGCGCTCGGCGGGCCTCTTGGCAAGGAGGCGATGGATGATGGCGCAAAGGGCGGCTGGGACGTCCGGCGCGTGCTGGGCGAGCGGAGGCACCTGGGCGCTCACGTGCATCCCCATGACCGCCAGGGGCGTCGGCGCCTGGAACGGCGGGCGGCCAGCAAGGACATGGTAGAAGGTGGCTCCGAGGGAGTACAGGTCCGAGCGCTGGTCGGCCTCGCGGCTGTCGGCGGCCTCGGGGGAAATGTAGAGCGGAGTGCCCAGTTGCATCCCCGGAGCGGTGAAGGTGACGTCAACCCCCTGGCGCTTGGCGAGGCCGAAGTCCGCGACCTTCACCTGCCCGCTCCGCGTGACCAGGATGTTGGCGGGCTTGATGTCGCGGTGGAGCACTCCCGTCGCGTGGGCCTTCACAAAGGCGCGGGCCGTCTGCTTGAACAGGTCGAGCGCGCGGCCCGGCGCCAGCCTCCCTTCGCTTGCCAGGATGTCCCCCAGGCTCTGCCCGTCCACGAACTCCATGGCAATGAAGTAGACCCCGCGGTCATGCCCGACGGAGTAGACTTCGATGATGTTGGGATGCTTCACGGCGGCGGCGGCCAGGGCCTCCCGGCTGAAGCGGCTCACGTACGTCCTGTCGCGCATCAGGTCCGGGGGCAGAACCTTGATGGCCACGGCGCGGCCGCTGTCGAGCTGGCGGCCCTTGTAGATGATGCTCATCGGGCCTTGCCAGATGCGGCGCTCGACCGTGAACTCGCCAAGAGTCTGGCCAATCAGCGTGTCGTCGCACGGGGCGTCGGTGGTCTCATTCGGGTCCGCCTGGTCCGCCACGAGAGTAGGCCCCCAGCTTGTGATCGGCGTGATAGGGTCGCGTTCGGCATCGCTATGGTAGCCAAGGGGAAGCGTGGTGTCAACACGGCCACACAGAGACGCATGGCTTGACCCCGCCAGGGGCTTCGGCTAGAATCCGGGGCATGGAGCAGCGGAGCACGATTCGCCCAAAGGTGCCGTCCATCGCCCAGGCGATGCGCGAGGTGAGGACGAAGCGGCAGCTCGCCGAGCTGCTCGGCTATCTGAGGATCAAGCCCAGCAGGTCGCTGGGACAGAACTTCCTCGTTGACCACAATCTCCTGGACTTCGTCGTGCGAGCCGCCGAGGTGGGGCCGGGGGATGTGGTGCTGGACATTGGGTGCGGGACGGGGCTGCTGACCGCCCACCTCGCGGACGCGGCGGGGCACGTGGTCGGGATCGAGCTGCATCGCGGCCTCTTCGCCGTCTGCTCCCGATACCTGGAGGGGCGGGGCAATGTGACGCTGCTGTGCGGGGATGCCCTGGAATCCAAGCACGCGCTCTCCCCTGCGCTGCTGGAGGCGGTGGGGCAAGCAGTGGGGAGTGCGGAGTGCGGAGTGCGGAGTGCGGAATCAAATCCGAAATCCGAAATCCGAAATCCGAAATCGGGCACACGGGCGTTGCGGGTGGTGTCGAACCTGCCGTATTCGGCGGCGTCGCTGATCGTCCCGAACCTGCTGGAGAGCGGCCTGCCGATTGCCGTGATGGTGGTGACGGTGCAGAAGGAGGTGGCGGAGCGCATGGCCGCGGGGCCGGGGAGCGGGGACTACGGGGCGCTGTCGCTCGTCGTCCAGGCCCAGGCGGCGGTCGAGGTGTTGCGGGCGGTGCCGCCGGAGGTGTTTTGGCCGCGGCCGAAGGTGGCGTCGAGCATCGTGCGGCTGGTGCCCGACGCGCAGCGGAAGGCGGCCGTCCGCGACTTCGCGGCGTTCCGGGAGGTGGTGAAGGCCGCCTTCGCCCACCGCCGGAAGACGCTTGCGAACTCGCTGGGCGCAGGGCACTTGCTGCCCGGCCCAGTGGCGCCGCTTCTGAGCGCTTGCGGGATCGAGCCGAGCGCGCGGGCGCAGGAGGTTGACCTGGCGCGCTACATTCTGCTGGCAAACCACGTGTCGGACTTGAGGAGTGCCAGATGAGCCATGAGTCGCGTCTGAACGACTTCACGCGTGAGGACCCGTGGCGGGTGTTCCGGATCATGGCGGAGTTCGTGGACGGCTTCGAGCTGATGGCAGGGGTGCCGAGGCCGCGGGTGGCGGTGTGGGGTTCGGCGCGCACGAGGCCGGGCACGCCCTGCTACGAGCAGGCCCGGGCGCTGGCGCGGCGGCTGGCCGAGGAGGGCTACGCCGTGGTGACGGGCGGCGGCCCTGGCATCATGGAGGCGGCCAACCGCGGCGCGGCCGAGGGCGGTGGGGCCTCCGTGGGACTCAACATCGTCCTGCCCTACGAGCAGGCGGCCAACCCCTACGCCAACTACAGGATGGGGTTCCGCTACTTCTTCTCGCGCCGCGTGATGTTTGTGAAGGAATCGAGCGGCGTGGTGGTGCTGCCGGGCGGCCTCGGCACGCTCGACGAGCTATTCGAGATACTCACGCTGAAGCAGACCAACCGGATCGAGGACCTGCCGATCATCCTGTTCGAGTCGTCGTACTGGCGTGGCCTGCTCGACTGGATGCGGGATACGCTCCTGGTGCAGGGCGCGATTTCGGCGGAGGACATGGGGCTGTTCGAGGTGGCGGACGACGTGGAGGCGGTGGTGCGCGCCCTGGCCCGCGCCCATGCGGGGCAGCCGCCCACCTGAACAGCCGCACGTGTTCAAGCCGGAGGCAGCCTTGCTCCCTCTCCCTCGGGGAGAGGGGTGGGGTGAGGGTGCTTGGGCTCCCGCGGGTTCCACGGAGGGCACCCTCACCCCCACCCTCCCCCCAAGGGGGAGGGAGTAGAGTCCCCCTCCCGCCAAACACGTGGGATCAGCCGCCGAGGGCGCGGCGCGCCAGGTGGGCGAGGAGGAGGATGTAGACGTTGTACGCCGCGTGGGCTGTGACTGAGGCCACCAGCGAACCCGTGCGCTCGTAGAGGTAGGCTAGCAGGAAGCCGACGACGAACAGGGGCGGGATGCCGACGGGGTGGCCGTGGAGGACGGCGAAGGTAAGGGAGCTGAGGAGGATGGCGCCCAGCGGCCCCAGGTAGCGGCGCAGCGTGGCGTAGAAGAACCCGCGGAAGAGGAGCTCCTCCATCGCCGGCGTCACGGCCACGATGCTCAGGAGGACGAAGGCCAAGGCCCTGGGCGAGGCCTCGGCCGCCTGCACCAGCACCTCCTGGGGCCGCGCCGACAGGCCGACCCGCGGAGCCAGCGAGAGGGCCACGTAGGCGGCGGCGAGCACCAGCGGCAGGACCATAAGGATGCCCGCCAGCCCCATCAAGGCCCGCCGGAGGGGCTGCGCCTCGCACAGGCCGAGAAGGCGCAGCGGCCCGCCGTGGGCGCTGCCCACGAGTGCGACGGTGAACAGGCACACGGCCAGCATCGTGAGGTTGGCGGCGCCCAGCACGGCCAGGCCCCTGGGCAGCCAGGGGAGCGCGCCGCGGGTCTCCTGGGCGTGCAGCAGCCAGGCAAGGCCGAGGCCCGCGCCGCGCGCCGCAGCGAACAGCACGATGCCCACCCCCACCAGGCTGCCCGCAGTCCACGGCACGAGTGGGAACTCGCACCGGGGGAAGACGCGCACGTTATGGGCGCGGAGGAGCACGTAGCCAACGAGGAGCCCTGACCCGACGACGACGGGGATGACGAGTGCGGCGGCAAAGCCGAAGGGCAACTCGGCCGGGCGCCGCGCAATCGGCTCGAAAGCCAACGAAGGGAGCGCGGAGGGGAGGGACGGCGGCTCCTCGGCGGGGAGGAGCCCCTTGTCGAAGGAGGCGATGCTCGCCACCAGGAGCGCGGCGTAGAGGAGCGGGTGGCGGAGCGCGGCCGCCCAGCCGGCCGAGCGCGGCGGCGGCCCCGGTGCATCAGTGGCGGTGTGAGGCTCATCGGGCATCGCGCCGTCCCCTCAGACGACAGACGACAGAGGGCAGACGACAGACGACAGAGGGCAGACGACAGAGGGCAGAGGGCAGAAGGCAGCGGCCGAATACTCAATATCCAATACCCAATGCTCGATGTCCAGGTAAGGCAGCTAGCGCCCAGGCTGCTCTCCTACTGGGTCAGTGAGGATTGAGAGTTGGGTATTGAACATTGGGCTTGCGATGCCGCGACGCATGCGCGCAGGACGCGCGTGCCCGAATGCCCATCTGTCATCTGTCATCTGTCTTCTGTCCTCTGTCTTCTGTCCTCTGTCCTCTGTCCTCTGTCCCGGGAGGGGCCTGGCCGTTGGCCGGCTCGGTGGCCACCTGGCTGTCGGTGCCGACCGGCAAGGGCAGGACCACGGTGAAGGTGCTGCCTGCGCCGAGGGTGCTCTGGAGCTCGATGCGCCCGCCGTGTGCCGTGGCGATCCAGCGCGAGATGCTCAGGCCCAGTCCGGCGCCGCCGGTGTTCCGGGACCGCGAGCCCTCGACGCGGTAGAAGCGCCCGAACACCTTGGTCTGGTCGTCGGGCGAGATGCCAATGCCGGTGTCGGCCACGGCCACGCTGACGTGCTCTGCGTCGGTCGTGCACGTGACGCTGACGCGCCCGCCGGGCGGGGTGTACTTGACGGCGTTGTCGAGCAGGTTGGCGAACAGCTCGTGGAGCCGCGCCCTGTCGCCGTTGACGACCACCTCGGGGAAGGGGCCGGCCTCGAGCGTGAGCTGGGCGGAGTCCGCCAGGACGTGGAAGGTCTCGGCCAGCTCCCCGAGCAGCAGGTCGAGCCGCACCGGCTCGCGTCCGACCACGACCTTGCCGGCGTCGGCCTGCGCCAGCAGGAGGAGCTGGGTGATGATGTGGATCATCCTGTCGTACTCGCGGATGTTGCTCTCGAGCACCTCCTCGTACATGGCGGGGTCGCGGTCCTTGCTGCGGAGGGCCACCTCGGCCTCGCCCTTGAGGATGGTGAGCGGGGTGCGCAGCTCATGCGCCGCGTCCGCCGCGAACTTGCGGGTGAGGGTGAACGACTCCTCCAGCCGCCCGATCATGTCGTTCAGCGTATCGGCCAGCAGGTCGAACTCGTCCCCAGTCTTCGAGCGGACGAGCCGCTCGTTGAGGCTGCTCGAGGTGATCTGGCGGGCGGTGCGCGAGATTTGGCCGATGGGCTTGAGCACCTTGCGGGCCAGGGCATGGCCCGCGAACCACGAGATGAGGACGAAGAGGGGGATGACGCTGATGAGGTTCTTGCGGAAGCGCCGGCTGAGCTTCTCGAGCGGCTCGAGGTAGGCCAGCGTCTGCACCACGTAGCGGACCTGCTTCGTCTGCGGGTCGCTCCAGGGCCGCGTGACCAGCAGGTAGTCGCAGGGCCGGTTGGGGAAGGGCACAATCTCCTGGCGCGACTCCCCTTCCACCACCACGTCGTGAAGGACCACGGGGTCAATCGGCCCGGTGGCCGGGACGGCCTCCCGGAAGGCCCGCGAGAGGGCCTTGACATTCCCCTGCGTGTCCAACAGCCGGAAGCTCAGCTCGTAGTAGCGTTCCCCGCTGCTCTCGAAGTCCAGCCGCTTCTGTATCTCCACCCAGTTGTCCTTCAGGTCGAGCACGAAGGCCATGAGGTCGGACGTGTCGTCGCGGATGAACTTCTCGAGCTCGGTGAGCATGCTGCGGGAGCTGCGCATGTGGACGAAGACGGCCAGGAGGACGAGGAAGAGGAGCTGAATGGCCGTGTAGTAGAGCGTGAGGCGGAAGCGCGCCCGACGATAGAAGGCCGGCTTACGTGGCGGCGAGGACATAGCCCACCCCTCGCACGGTCTGGATCATCCGCTCGCACCCGTGCGGCTGGAGCTTCTTGCGCAGGTGGTTGATGAACACGTCTATCAGGTTCGTGTAAGTGTCGAAATTGATGTCCCACACGTGCTGGGCGATCATGGCCCTGGTGCAGACGACCCCCTCGTTGCGCAGGAGGTATTCGAGCAGGGCGTATTCTTTGGCGGTGAGGTCGAGGGCGTGGCCGTGGGCCGTGACCCTGTGGGCCACGGGGTCGAGGACGAGTGGCCCCACGTGCAGGATGGGGCTGGCCGTGGCCGAGCGGCGGCGCAGCAGGGCGCGGACGCGCGCGACCAGCTCCTCGAAGGCGAACGGCTTCACTAGATAGTCGTCGGCCCCCAGGTCGAGGCCCTTCACACGGTCGTCCAGCGCGCTGCGCGCCGTGAGCATGATCACGGGCGTCCGCAGGCCCCGCTCGCGCAGGCCCTTCAGCACCTCGTAGCCGTTCAGCTTCGGCAGCAGGATGTCCAGCAGAATCAGATCGTAGTCCTCGGTCGCGCCCAGGTGGAGCCCATCCTCGCCATCGGCCGCCACATCCACGGCGTAGTTCTCGGCCTCCAGCCCCTTCTTGATGAAGCTGGCCACCTTGGGCTCATCCTCGACGACTAGCAGACGCATGGCTTTCTTCCCATGATCGGTCGGATCGGCCGGATCAGTCCGATCCCTCCTACGGCTGCCCTAGCACCTTCACCCGCCGCCCCTCGATGCGGAGGCGGCCCTCGCCGAACAGGCGCACCGCCTCGGGGTACGCCTCGAGTTCCTTCTCGAAGACCCGGGCCGCCAGGCTGTCCGCCGTGTCCACATCCTCCACCGCCACCGCCTTCTGCACGATGATCGGCCCGTGGTCGTACACGTTGTCCACGAAGTGCACCGTGCAGCCGCTCACCTTGCAGCCGTAGCGCAGGACGGCCTCGTGGACGTAGTGGCCGTAGTAGCCCTTGCCGCAGAAGGAGGGGATGAGGGCGGGATGTATGTTCATCGCCCGCCCCTCCAGCTCCGGCGGAATCGTGATGAGGCACATGAAGCCGGCCAGGAGCAGCAGGTCGTACTCATAGCGCCCCAGTTGCTCGAAGATGGCCCGGCTGAAGCCAGCCGCGTTGTTCTTGAAGGCGCGCGACTCGACGACGAACGTGGGCACGCCGTGGTTCCGCGCCCGCTCCAGGCCGTAGGCATCGGCCCGGCTGCCGCCCACGACCACCACCTCGGCGTCGAGGCTGCCCGCCTGTATCTCCGTGAAGAGATTCTCCAGCGTTCTGCCACTGCCCGACAAGAGCACGGCGAGTCTCAGGTGCTTCATGTCCTCTGCCCTTTCCCAGGCCATTGAGCTACGCAGAGGTACCGTCCGCTCTCTAGCCCCCGAACGGGGGCGGCCCAGCCGTAGCCCAGGGCGACCGAAGGGAGCCCTGGGTGGGCTGCCGCCCTGCGGCAGAGCCCCCGAAGGGGGCGATTCAGAGGGCCATGAACCGCCCCTTTCAGGGGCTCAGACTCACACCCAATCCCCTTTCTCCCTTCGGTCGCCCTGGGCTACGGCTGGCTCGCCCACTTCGTGGGCTGCGGCGCGATCCTGGCATCCACTGCATGATGGCACATCACTTCCGCACGTGTCAACGTAGCGCGCGCACGGCGGCGGCGCAACGGGCGCACAGCTCGGGTTGGGCGGCGTCGCTGCCCACGCTGGGCAGGAGGCGCCAGCAGCGGGCGCACTTGGGCCGGTCCGAGGGCCGGACGATGATCCCCAGCCCCTGCACGTCGGTGCCCGGCACTGCATCAGGCGAGATGCCTTCGCCAACGGCGACCTCGGAGACGATCAGAAGCTCGGGAAAGACCGCCTGGTTGTCGCGGAGGAACTCGAAGGATTTCCCCTCCGCATAGAGCGCGACGAAGGCATCGAGGCCGCTGCCGATCTTCTTGTCGGCCCGCAGCTTCTCCAGCTCGCGCGCCACGTCGCTCCGCACGGCGAGCAGGGTGTTCCACCGCCCTTCGAGTTCCTCGTCCACCCAGCCATCGTGCGCCTTCGGGAACCGCGCCAAGTGGATGCTCAGCAGGGCCTCGCGGCTTGGCATGGCGTCCCACACCTCCTCGCACGTGTGGATGAGGATGGGGGCAAGCAGGCGCACCAGGGCGTCGAGCATCTCATACATCACGGTCTGGGCCGAGCGCCTGGCCACCGAATCCGCCGCCTCGCAATACAGGCGGTCCTTGATCACGTCCAGGTAGAAGCTGCTCAGGTCCACCGTGCAGAATTGATAGAGGCGCTGGTAGACGCGGTAGAACTGGAAGTCCTCGTAGGCGCGGAGGGCGTCAGCGACAACGCGCGCGGTGCGCGAGAGCGCCCAGCGGTCCACCTCGGGCATCCGCCCCAGCACCACGCGATGGACGGCGGGGTCGAAGCCGTCGAGGTTGCCCAGCAGGTAGCGGAAGGTGTTGCGGAAGCGGCGGTAGGGCTCGTCCATCTTGGCGATGACGCCGCGCGAGGCGGGAATGTCGTCCAGGTAGTTCACGCTCGCGGTCCAGAGCCGCTGAAGCTCGGAGCCGAACTCCGTCAGGGCGTCCTCGATGGAGAGGTGGCTGCCGGCGGACTTGGACATCTTCTCGCCCTTCTCGTCCACGACGAAGCCGTGGGTGAGGACGGTCTTGTAGGGCGGCTGGCCGTCGGCCGCGACGGAGGGCAGGAGCGAGAGCTGGAACCAGCCGCGGTGCTGGTCGGTGCCTTCGAGATAGAGGTCGGCGGGCCACCGCAGGCCCTGCCGCTCGGCCTTGGGGCCGCAGAGAACGGCGCGATGGCTGGAGCCGCTCTCGAACCAGACATCGAAGATGTCGGTCTCCTTGCGGAAGCTGGCGCCCCCGCACTTCCCGCACTTCGTGCCCTGCGGCAGGATGTCGGCCGCCTCGGTGCGATACCAGGCGTCGGAGCCGGCCCGGCCGAACAGGTCGGCGACGGCGAGGACCGTTTGCTTCGTGAGGAGCACGGCGCCGCACCCCGTGCAGTAGAAGGCGGGGATGGGGATGCCCCAGGCCCGCTGGCGCGAGATACACCAGTCCGGCCGTTCGCTCACCATCGCCGTCATGCGCCCCTGGCCCCAGTCGGGGATCCAGCGGACGCTTTTGATGGCCTCAAGCGTCGCCTCGCGCAGGCCGCGATGGTCCACGCCCACGAACCACTGCTCCGTGGCGCGGAAGATGACTGGCTTCTTAGACCGCCAGCCGTGCGGATACGAGTGAGTGACCGATTCGGCGTGGACGAGGTGTCCCATCTGCCGCAGGCGCTCGACGATCTTCGGGTCGGCGTCGAAGACATGGAGGCCGGCGAACTCCCCCGCCTCCGCCGTCAGCTTCCCAGCGTCGTCCACGGGGCTGAAGATGTCGAGGCCATAGGCCAGCCCCGTCTCGTAGTCCTCGCGCCCGTGGCCGGGCGCCGTGTGGACGCAGCCCGTGCCGTCCTCCAGGCTCACGTAGGGGGCGAGGACGACTGGGCACAGGGCGCCGGTGAAGAAGTGGCGGTATCGCCGCCCTTCGAGCCGCTTGCCGCGGCAGCGCCCAAGCCGCTCGAACTCCCCGATGCCCACCTTCGCCGCCACGCGCTCCACCAGGTCCTCGGCGAGCGCCACCGTCTCTGTCTGCTTCGTCACTGGGTCCAGACACCTGATGGCGGTGTACTCGGCCTTCTCGGCGAGCGCAATGGCGCGGTTGGCGGGAAGCGTCCAGGGCGTGGTGGTCCAGATGAGGAGCGACACCGGCTCCGCCCCAATGGCAGGGAAGAGGTCGCGGAGGTCATCGGCGGCGGGGAACTTGACGTAGATGGACGGGCTGGCGATGTCCTCGTACTCCAGCTCGGCCTCGGCGAGAGCGGTGCGGGTTTCATAGTCCCAGTGGATGGGCTTGAGCCGCTTGTAGACGTAGCCCCGCTCGACCAGGTCGGCGAACAGCTCGATCACGGCCCGCTCGTACTCGAACTGGATGGTCGCATAGGGACTCTCGAAGTCGCCCAGGACGCCGAGCTGCTGGAACTGGCGGATGTGGGCTTTCATGTGCTTTTCGGCGAACTGGCGGCTGCGGCGGCGGATTTCCGCGGGCGGCGTGCCCAGGGCGCCCGGCCCCAAGTCCTGTATCACCCGCTGCTCGATGGGTTGGCCGTGGCAGTCCCAGCCCGGCACGTAGGGCGCGTCGAAGCCCATCATCGTGCGGGAGCGGACGACGACGTCCTTGAGAATCTTGTTCATCCCCGTGCCGATATGCAGGTCGCCGCTGGCATAGGGCGGCCCGTCGTGGAGGATGAACTTGGGGGCGCCGGCGCGGGCCTGGCGGACGAGGGCGTAGAGGCTCATCTCGCGCCAGCGCTTCTGAAGCTCCGGCTCCCGCTGGCGCAGGTTGGCCTTCATTGGGAAGGCGGTCTTGGGCAGGTTCACAGTATCACGATAGTTCATCAGGCGTTTCCTGGCAATCCAAGGGGGATGAATGGATGATTGGATGAATGGATGATTGCAGAAGCCAGAGGCCATGCACCAGCTTTCTCTGGCATTCATCCAACCATCCACCCATCCACTCATCCCCTGATCTTCAGCACTCCGCCACCACCCGCTCGACCAGGCGCGTGAGTCTCGGCGCCGCGGCTTGCGCCGTGGCAATAATTCGCCCAATGTCGGCCGGCTCCAGCGCATCCGGCAGGCAGCGGTCGGTCACGCACGTGATGCCGAGTATCTCGAAGCCCACCTGGACCCCCACGATGACCTCGGGGACGGTGGACATACCGACGCAGTCGGCCCCGATGGCACGCAGGAAGCGGTATTCGGCCCGCGTCTCCAGGTTCGGCCCCGTCACGGCCACGTAGACGCCCTGGTGCACCTTGATCCCCTCGGCCAGGGCGACGCGCTCGGCCAGGTCGAAGAGGCGG
>VGYV01000062.1 GCA_016872855.1 Planctomycetota bacterium | reverse complement strand
GGCCGGTCATGTGGATGATGGCCTTCACGCCGTGGTCGTCCGAGCGGAAGTAGGGGTAGCGGTGGTCGCTGGCCGTGCTGTCAATGAAGCGGGGCTTGCCGTTGGGCAACACCAGGCTGATGCAGTGATTGGCGTCGGGGATGGGGATGTCGGTGACGGCCCGCCCCTCGTCGTTGGTCTGGACGATGGCGGGGTATGCCTCGATGCCCACGGCCTTGGCGAGGCTGGCCAGGACGATCGCCTTGTCCGTGCAGTCCCCGTAGCCGTTCTTCAGGGTCTCGGAGGCCGGGTGGCCGGCCCAACTGCTCGACAGCGAGCCCTTGATGGACATGTAGTTGACGTTGCGCTGGACCCAGTGGTAGATGGCGGCGAGCTTCTCGTCGTCGGTCTTGGCCTCGCCGACGATCTTCTTCGCCAGCGAAACGACGTCGGAGGTCGTTTCGATCCGCTCGCGCTGGTAACCGCCCGTCCGCTTGTGCAATTCGTCCCAGTCGAAAAAGAGCGAGCAGTGGACGGCAGGGGCGATTTCGGAGCGGTGGGGCATCATCGGCTCGGGGGTGTAGGGCGGGATGTCGTGCATCACCCAGCGATAGACATCGTAGCCGCCGCGAGCCGAGCGCTTCGGCTCGCGGGCCTCGGGGGGCATGTTCCGCGTCGTCCAGTTCAGCTTCCGGCCACGCGGCACCGCCACGTCAATCACCGAGTCGAGGAACGCCTCGTCCCCCTGGAAGTAGAAGCTGGGGAAGAAGTAGTCGGGCACGTCGGGATTGTAGTTGAGGAACTCGTAGGCATACTCGACCAGGCAGTCCACCTCGACGCCTGGGATTCGGCCTGAGAGGACGCGGCCGCGGGTGTCGAGGAACTGCGCTTCCTGGGAGGGTGTGGCGACCTTGAGGGTCGCGGGGTCGAGCCACTGGACCCGCCCGTCGGGCGCGATGGAGCGAGCGAAGAAGACGCGCTCGCGGCTGCGGCCCTCCTCGAAGCCGAGCGTGAGGTCGCCCGCCTTGCGGCCGCCCTCCTTGAGCACCAGGTGGAGGGCGTGGTAGCGGTAGATGCGCTTGCCGTCGGGCGTGAGGATTTCCTGGCCGTAGTCCAGGCATTGCACGGAGTCGGAGCCGGGGGCCTTAGCCGCCATGGCCTTCGCCCGCTCGCGGTAGCGGGCCAGCTCGGCGTCGCTGAGGGGCCGGAGGCCCTCGACGGCCCCCGCCGCCTGGCGGGCCGTGGCTTCCGCCTCCTGCACGGCGAGGGCCACCTCCTCGCGCCTCAGCGTGCGGCGGCCCACGCGCACCGTGTCGCCCTCCAGCCGCAGCGCGCCGGCGTGCTTCTGGCCGTCCCAGGTTTCCACGGTGAACTTCGGCTCGGCGGGTCCGAGGCAGGCGGCGATGCCGCAGAGGAGAAAGGCAAGGCAGGCGGCGGCTCGTTTCATCCGCATCTCCGTATTCGCCGGGATTCGGTCCTCCCCTTCTTCCAATCCTAGCATGAGCGCCCGCGCCGCTCAAGGCCGAGACCGCCCGCTGGCCGCGGGCGGGCGGCGCGGTGAGGCATGCCATCTGCATCGGAGGCAGTTCAGCGCCGGTGGCCTAGGCCTACAGGTGCTCGCCGGGCGGCAGGACGGAGGCGTGGTCTATCTCGCCCCGCGCAGCGTTCCACGTGGCGATTCGCAACCGCCGGTGTCGCTCATACTCCAGGATATCGTAACGGCCGTGAACCCGCAGGAGCTGGGCAAGACCGTCGCTGATCGGGCAAGGCGAGACCAACAGGGCTGCGGCCGGCTTGACGACCAGCGAGTAGCCGAGGAGTTGGCACACGTCCATGAGAGTGATCTGGTCCGCCTTGCACTCGACCAACACCATCTGAGAGGACCGTGGGCTTATCACGATTCCCACCACATCAATCTTGATCTCCCACAGCTCACTCTGGGGGAAGCGCTCGAGCAGACCAAGCTGGCGCACGACGCGGCTCAGATGGGTGCGGTGGCAGTCGCGGGCGAAGACCTTGGACCGCGGCTGTCTGCTCTTGAGGTATCCCTTTAGCCACTCCACGACCGGTGCATACAGGCTCGCCTCATCCATCACCTTCCCCATCGTCTTCGTCAATGAGTGTCAGTTGTGGCGAGCGCCTCCCCTGTTGGCACCCAAGGGCCACACAGACCTTGAACGCTGCATTGAAGTGGCGGCGCACCTGGCACGGCAAGCGATCGCTGCGCTCATCCTGGTGCCTTGGCTTCCTGGACCGGACCGCGCGGGCCTTGGGGTTGCAGAGCTTGGCAGAACCCGGCGCTCGCTCCTGGTTCCACTTGACCAGTTCCTCAAACAGCCGCTGCTTGAAGGGGAAGCTGAAACCGACCGGGATGAACTCCTCGGCAAAGATGCGCATTCTGTGTTCCTTGGCCCACGCGCCGCCTCTGGGTGCCCGAATGTTCGGGTGCCCCCAGAGGATCTCCTGGACCTTCACACCCAACCGAACCTGCAAGAGAAAGCAGACCTGGATGGGCAGCAGCCAGTTGTCGTGCTGGAACTGGATGACAATGCGCTGCCTCCCCTCCGGCTCCATGTAGTGGTCGACCGCGCTGGGCTCAGCCGAAGTGTCTGCGATCCCGCGAACGAACTCCCGCACGATGTCCCGGGGGGCTGAGCGGATGACCTCCGGAACCTGGAAGTCGCGGTAGCTTGACCTGCTGTCACACAGGAGCTGCAGATTGCGCCAGGACATGGTGTTCTTGGTGAAGACCGCCATCAGCGCCACCTCGTGCTGGAGGCGCTCCACCTGGACATCCACCCCCAGCAACTCGGTGATCCTGCGGCGTACGTCATCGAGGCATAGCCTCAATTCGGTCTCACGATCGAAGGACAGCGTACTGCCAGGCAGCGTATGCACAGTGTCCAGCCGGTAAGGGAAGCGGATGACGAGCCGTCGGATGTCGCCCTCGGTCTGAAAGACCCCACGAGCCATGATCATGCCAAGCAGGTACGCAACGTCGGGGTCAAGGTAGTCCACCACGATGCCCCTCCTCGGTCAGGGCAGCTTACGCGGCCTTGCCGGCTTCTGGAAGATAAGGAGGAATTCGTGGGCGCGGTTGATGCGGAAGACGGAGGGATAGCCGAGCGGCCGCATGTTGTTATACTCACGTCGGCGGTCCCAGATGATCAAGTCGTCGTAAGAGAAGCCAATCCCCACCATGTGCCGCGCCAGGTCGGAATGGAAGGGGTAGAACACGTCCTTCTTGCGGAGATCCATCACATTCACGACGCAGTACTTGCCGGGGCGGAGGACGGTTAGGACTCCCGCGAACACGTCACACAGGGCATCAATGAACGCCCAGTAGTCCGCTATACGCGAGAGGTCGGCATGAGATGCGCCGTAATCGCGGATGTCCTTCCCATCGGCGGTGCGCTTCTGGCTCAAGATGTCCCAGTAGGGCGGCGAGGTGACGCAGAAGTCCACCGAATCCGGCTCGAGGAACTCGGTGATGCGCCTGGCATCGGCCCTGATGATCTTGACGCCATCGGCTGTCGTCTCGGCGCCGGCCTGCCCCCTCCCCATTCCTGGCAGCATCGCCTCGTCGCGCACGCGCCGCTCGGCCAGTTGGGCGAACTCAGGGTACACCTCGAAGCCCACGCCAACCCTGCCTAGCCTACGGGCCGCGACGATGGTGGAGCCAGACCCAAGGAATGGATCGAGGACCACGCGTTCATCGGCTCTCGTGAAGCACTCGATCAACCGCTCGACAAGGGCGGAAGGGAACATCGCGGGGTGCGCGAGCCGGCGCTCGGCAGGGGATTTCTCGATGTCGCTCCAGATGCTTATGGAGTTGCGCTGCCAGGCCTTGCCCTCGAGGTCGTTGGCCCTGCGCGCACACCTCCGACGCGGCGCCGGCGCCACCACACCTGTCGGGAACAACGTCGCCCGCTCTGTCTCACCCATCGGGTCAGTCCTGCCTCCCAGGCTTGCAGCACAGGACTGATCATAGGCTCACTGGTTCGGGTTGTCAAGCCTGTGCGCGCCCGCGCGGGCCTACTCCACATCTCTCCCGTGGATGCCATAGCGGGTGAGGCAGGGGTTGGGCTTGCCGTCGTTGGCGGGGCGGAGGGCCGAAGCGGCCACGAAGGCGGCGTGCCCGTCGGCGAACAGGAAGTTCCGCGTCCCGGCCCATACCCACCAGCCCGTGTCGCCGGCCACGCGCTCGTGGTTGCTCGTCCACTCGCCCGCGAGCACCTTTTGCGCAGGATTGCTCGCCTGGCCGCCGCGCTGGCCGATGGAGGGCTGGGGACTCGAATAGGTCACCTTCGTCTCCGCCATCGCGTCAATCTGCGCCGCGCTGTGGTAGAAGGCCATCGAGTAGGCGTAGCTGGTGGACTCGTACTTGTTCTCCGCCTGCTCGTCCTCCTTGCAGAACAGCACCGATGGGTTCTCGGGGTCAATCTTCTGGCCGAAGAAGGGCGCCACGAACCCCCGCCAGCCGCGGCCCATCCACAGCCAGTAGAACGGCTTGGCCGAAATGGGGTCCTGGGCGCACGGATAGAAATCGTCGTGCGCGTTCAGATAGGTGGCGAATGCCACCCCGATCTGCTTCAGGTTATTCGAGCAGAAGGTCTTGTGCGCCGCGCCCCGTGCCCGCGTGACCACGGGCATGAGCATCCCCATCAGCACCCCGACGACCGCGATGACGACCAGCAACTCGATCAGCGTGAACCCGCGCCGCGATACACCCACGGCAACCCCTCAGCCAGCCCGGATTGCCTTCCATTCTACTGAATCAGCCTGCCGCGTCAAGCCCCGCTTGCGTCGCGCCGCGCCCGCGGCGCGTGGCAGAGCTTGATAGCAGGCGCAACTGTTGCCGCACGGCATCAGAAGCGGCCGCAGCATCGAACGGGGTGTGCGCCACCTCATGGCCAACAAGGTGTGGGGCTTATAGGCGTCGTGCGGCGACGAAGAGCGAATCGCCCCAGCCCGTGGCCCGCGCCACGGCCCCCACCAGGCCGAGAACGAACCAGGACAGCCCGCGAACACCGTACCGCGGCGCCTGGCGCAAGCATGACTGCCGTCTGCCGTCTCCCCTCTGCCGTCTGCCGTCTGCCGTCTGCCGCTCGCGATGCCGGCCGGCCAACACGTCCATGACGGAGTTCTCGAGCTTCCCCACGCTGTAGGCGAGGGGGATGTGTTCGGAGCGCTCGCGCAGGATGGCGAAGCCCTCGGCAGCGAGGGCCTGGCGTAGCGTGCGGCGCGAGAACTGCACGAGGTGGCCGGGCGGCGTCGGGTGCTCCCAGGCCCCCATCGTGCAGGCGAAGAGGCCATAGGTCGCGCGCGGCACCAGGCCGCCGATGTCGGGCGTCGTCACCACCAGTAGCCCCCCGGGCTTCAGCAGCCTGTGGCACGCGGCCAGGGTCGCCCGCGGCGCCACCGTGTGCTCGAGCACGTCGAAGAGCGTCACCACGTCGAAGCTTTCGTCGTCGAGCGCCGAATCAGTCAGGTCGCCTTGACGCACGTCGAGGCCGCGCGCCCGGGCCTCCTCGACGGCTCGGCGGTTCAGCTCGACCCCCACAACCTCCCAGCCGCTGGCCTGGGCAAGCTCCAGGAAATGCCCCTTTGAGCAGCCGACATCGAGCAGGCGGCCACGCGGAGCGCGGGGCGCGGAGGCCCCGCCCACAAGGGCCTCGATCTGGCGGAGGCGGCGGGCGAAGTAGCTCCGCCGCTCCGCGTCGTTGAGCGCCGCGTGGTAGTCGCCCGTCGAGTAGAGGGCCTCGATCTCCTCGCGCGATGGCTGCGGCCACACGTAGACCAGGCGGCAGGCCAGGCAGCGGACGACGTCACACCCCCGCTTCGTCACGAGGCGGCGGCGCGCCGTCGCGCTGCAGAGGGGGCAGCCCTCAGGGCGATTGCCAATTGCCGATTGCCGATTGCCGATTTCAGACCCCACAGTCCTTGCCTATCTGTTCCTCGCCCTTCGGCTTCCTCTGCCGGCGGAGCGCATCGCGCAGGAGGCCCAGGACCTCCCAGAAGAGCTCTCGCTCGAAGAAGAAGAGGCCGGCGGCATAGCCCACGGCCCCCAGCACGACGAGGCCGCCCAGGGGCAGCCAGCCGATGAGGCCCCACTGGCGATAGGCGACGACCAGCCCCCCGCACACGGCCAGGGCCATCACCAGCGCCGCCTTCAGCGCGGGCGTGACCACCCGCAGCAACGGCTTCAGCGGGCACTGGAGCACGCGGCGCAACACGAAGGCGTTGCAGGCCATCGTGACGAGTCGGGCGATGAGAAGGCACATCGCCGCGCCCACGGCGCCCTGCCACAACACCAGCGGCACCACCGTGGCCGCCACGGCCACGAGGTTCACTACGCCGAGGTAGAGGTTGTACTTCGGCTTGCCCACGGAGACGTAGAGCTGCCCCGTCGTGGTGTCTACGGCCCGCACGAGGTAGAACAGCCCGAGCATCTGGAAGATGGGCACGCTCGGCAGCCAGCGGACCGGGAACACCAGGGGCACGGCCTCGGGCGCCAGGAGCACCAGCCCCCCGAGCAGCCCGGTCGAGAGGAGCGCCGAGAGGCGCACGATCCGGCAGTAGCTCGCCCGCAGGCGCGGCACGTCGTCCTGCACCCTCGCGTAGACCGAGATGGAGACGCTGCCGAAGATCGCCTCGCTCACCCAGCCGACGCCCCCGACCCAGATGGTGGCGAAGTGGTAGAGGCCCAAGGCCCCCACCGTGAGGAACTCGGCCAGCGCCAGCCGCTCGATGTTGCCGTAGAGCGCCATCACCACTGTCGCCGCCCAGAGGTACTTCGTGTAGTGCAGAAGCTCCTTGGCGACGGGCCAGTTGAACCGCAGCCGCGGCCGCAGCCCCGTGGGGCAGAGAAGCCAACCGAGGACCGAGTGGAGGAGCTCGCGGGACAGGCCGCCGACCGCGAGCGCCCAGTGCCGCTGCCCCTGCGGCAGCACCAGCGCCAGCACGATGGCCAGCGCCGTGCCCAACAGCACGCTGATGAACTCCACGGCGAAGAGCGCCCGAAAACGGAACTCCCGGTGGAACACGCCATCCGCCACCACCGCCACGGGCCGCAGGAAGAAGAGCAGCCCTAGCGCCCACAGGAGCGCCCGGTCCAGCGCATACGCCTGCGAGAACGGCCCCGCCGCCGCCAGCACCAGGTAGCTCAGCACCGCCGTGGCCAGGAGGAGCACCAACCCAGTGTCCACCGCCTCGCGCACGCGGTCGCGGCGCTGGACGATGGCGTAGTGCATCCCCAGGCTGGTGCAGCCGCGGATGATGGTGACGACGGCCATCGCCGCGGCCATCAGCCCGTAGTCCCGCTTGTCCAGCAGCCCCGCCAGGATGTAGGCCCCGACGGCCTGGATGCCCTGCGAGGCGTAGGTGGCCAGCGCGCGCCACTTGGCCCCGCTGATCGCCTTCTCCCGCAGCCCGTCGGGCATCTCAGCCACTCCTCGCGGAACAGACGGCACTCAAGAAGGACGCCAGCCTACGGCGCCACCCCAGCCCCCGCAGGGGGCGGCAGAAGGCCCGGCCCGTGCGCCCGATGGCCTCTGCCGCCCCCTGCGGGGGCTAGGGTCGGGGCGGTTCCCCTTTCCACTTACGCCCGTGGCTACCTCCTGTCGCCCTTCGGGCTGGGCCACGCTCTTGGGACAGCACCATTCTGGACATTCCACCTTCCCGCTACGGAGAAGTGGGCTACCACGGCCCCCGGGGCCCGGGCAGCGCCCGCGGGGCGAGGAGCCGCGCCACCAGCCGCCCGACCACGGGCACCCGCCGCCAGCGCGCGGCGAACTGCCAGCGCGCACGGGCCGCGTCCACCCGCCCATCGCTCAACTCCCGTGCGTAGCGGCTCGCGGCCTCGGCCGCGGTGGCCAGCTCGACCCCCGGCTCCGCGCGGCACCACTGGAGCAGGCGAGCCAGGCCGGCCAGGCTCGTCCGCCCGTAAACGCGAGCCAGCGGGTCCGCGCTGTTCGCAAAGCTGAACTCGTGGAACATGCACACGAGGAAGCTGCGTCCACGACGCCGCAGGCACGCACGCGCGGTTCGCTGCACGTCGGGCAGCCCCGTGGTGTGCGGCAGGGCGACAAGCGGCGGTGTCGCATCTTCAATTGGCACATAGCGGCCATGTGCGAATTGAAGATGCGACACCGGCGGCCCCGACAACGCCGCACACAGCACCTGGAAGCCCGCCTCGGTCAGGGCGTCCACTGTCGCTTCGTCGTACGTGTTCCACGGCGGGATGAATGCGGCGACCGGCGTGCCCAGCCAGTCCTCCAAGAGGCGCTTGCCCTCTCGCAGGCGTTCGAGCTGCGCCGCGGGCGGGAGGCCGGCGAACTCCGAGTCGGCCGTGCCCTGCCGCGCGAGGGCCTCGTGGGTCAGCCCGTGCAGGGCTGGCCCTACCTGCCCCGTGGCGACGGCGTCGCGCAGCGCGCGCAGCCGCTCGGGGTCGTCGGCGAGCAGGCGCTTCCCCTCGATGCGGGGCACGACGCCCACGGTCAGCGGCACGCCCTGCTCCGCAAAGGCGTCCAGGAACGCCCGCTCGTTCGCCTCCATCGTCGAGTCGCCGAGGCTGGCCGCGTAGTCGTCGTAGCGAAAGACGATGGTGACGCTTCCCCTCACGGTTGCCCCCCCTTCTGCCGGAGGCGCGCGGCCAGGGCCTCGAACTCGGCGATGCGGCGCTCCCACAAGAACGGCTCGATGGAGGGGCGGGCCGCGCGGCTCATCCGGTCCAGCGCCTCGGCGTCCGCAAGGATGCCGTAGATCGCCTCGGCCAGCGCCTTCGGGTCGCCGGGCGGCACCAATTGCCCAGTTACCCCGTCGCGTATCGTCTGGCGCAGGCCCGGCAGGTCGCTCGCGACGACGGGCGTGCCGCTGGCCAGGCACTCGACGGGCGCAAGCGGATGCCCCTCGCCCAGCGAGGGCACGACCAACAGGTCGGCCTCCGCATACATCTTCGGCAGCGCCTCGCGCGGCACGATGCCGCCGAACGCCACGCGCTCGGCCACGCCGAGGCGGCGGGCCATCTGGTGGAACTCCCCATCCTCTGGCTCATCGGTGCCGACGAGGAGCGCCCGCACCTGGGGGAAGCGCGCAACGATGGCTGGCAGGGCCTCCAGGAAGTAGCGCAGGCCCTTCTCGGGCGAGAAGCGACCGACGAAGAGGAGCCGCCGCTCCGCCCGCCGATGCGCCCCGGCCTTCCCGGTGTCCCACGCCGCGGGGTCCACGCAATTGGGCGCCAGCCACAGCCGCTCGGCCGGCACGCCCAGGCCGCGGAAGCCGTCGTAGATTTCCTGGCTGATGCACGCGATCAGCGGCGCCCGCCGGGCGCAGAAGTGCACGGCCCGTTTGTAGACCCAGGTCACTGTGCGCGGATAAAGCCCGCGCTTGCCCGGGCTGTAGACCCAGCCCTGGAAGGCCATGATAGCCGGAATGCCCAGCCTGCGACAGGCGCGCCACGCGCCAAAGTACGCCGTCGAGTCCGTGCAAAGCAACACATCGAAGGGCGAATGCGGAGTGCGGAGTGCGGAGTGCGGAGTGAAATCCAAGACGGCCCGCCGCAAGCGCCACGCAAAGGCCAGACCGGCTTCGTCGAAGACCCGGCGCCGCCCGAGGCGCACCGGAACGCAGGTCCGAGTGGCCCGCGTAGTGACCAGCCCCCCGTTCTTCATTCCGCATTCCGCATCCCGCATTCCGCATTGCCTCGGGGCCGCCTCCACGTCGCTGGCGAACACCACGACCTCGTGCCCGGCGGCCTCCAGGTGGTCGGCCCACTCGCGCACCACGCTCGGCACCGCGCCAGCCCTGTGGAAGAAGCGGTTGACCAGGGCCACGCTCAAGCGATTGCCGATTGCCGATTGCCGATTGCAGATTTCAGGCAGGCGCGGGCCGGCGCTGGGGGATGTCTCGCCGCGCGCCTCTTCCCCATCTGGAATCTGTAATTTGGAATCTGGGATGCCGCTTCGGCAGCGGCCGAGCCAGGTCTGGACCCTGCGCTTGAGGCGCAAGAGTGGGCCGGGGGTGAGGGCGCGCGCGCCGTCCCGCAGCCGCCGGGCCAGGCGCGGCAGGCCCAGGTGGATGCGTGCGCGCACCGTGGGGCGGGCCAGGGTGAGGAAGGCGCACTCCCGCCGCTCCGTGCCCCACTTCCGCTTGTAGGGCGCGTCGCCGCCCAGGAAATCGTACTCGCAGGCACCCCGGGCGATGCTCTCGCGGATGACGTGGGCCTTCAGCGCCGTGCCCAGATTCAGGTCCTCTCGCCCGATGTCATACGCCTGCTGAAGAAAGTACACGCGGCCCAGGTGCTCGAAGCTGAACTCATGGGCGGCGAAGCGGCCGCCGAGGCGTAGCGCGTGGAAGCGGAGCCAACCGCGGCGGAGAAACGCCTCGCCCATCTCGCGGTAGAAGCCCCGGCGACCCTCGGACGCGAAGCTGCCCGGCTTCCCCTCGGCCCGCCACCGCTCCTGATGGAGGGCGAAGAGCGACTCCAGGCGCTCCGGCAGCTCGGCTGGGTCGATGCACTGGTCGAAAGCAGGCAGGGCCACCGCGCTGTGGGCGGGGCCTCCGTGCCCCGCGTCTTCGCCGCTCCCCACGGCGCGGGGGACAGAGCCCCCGCCCACAGGCCCCTCGGGAAGCTTGCGCAGGAGCGAGCGGAGCTTCGAGCGGAACCGTGGCTGAAGCGTGGCCAGATAGCTCTCCCAGTCAGCCGGCAGGCGGATTGAGAGGCAAGGCCACTGACGCTCCTCTGCCAGCCAGCGCCGCTCGACCGCGAACCGGCGAAGCAGCGCCAGGTGCGGCGACGCGGCCGGCACCAGCCAGAACTGCGCCAGATCCCACCCGGCCCGGTCGGCCTCAATGTGGGCTAGAAACGCCCGCAGCACCTCCTCCTCGCGGCCAGGCTCGGTGATGAAATCAAGGTACTCCGAATCGCCAGAATGGTCGCCGATGAAGCCCAGCCGCCGAAGTGAGCCCACGCCGTACGAGGCCCTGACGCGGCTGCGATAGAGCGGCGCGATGCCAACGAGCGCCGTCCCGTCGCGCGCCGCGAGGATAGCCAGTTCGTCACCCGGCCGTCCGAAATGCCTCCACCAGGGCCGGAGCCACTCCCACGTGAGGAACACCGTCGCGCTCGCCGAACGCTCGACGAGGGGGTCCCACTCCCTCTCCATCGCGTCCCAGCCCGCTTCCGTGTTCACCACCTCGATGTTCATTGGGTGGCCCTGGCCCCCTCAGCCCACGATGCGCCGCACCCAGGGCACCTGCTGGATCAGCGCCGTGGCCGCAAAGCTGCCCAGGAAGACTGCCCCCGCCGCCAGCGGAATGCCCACCCACGGGGTCGGCCACATGCCCGTGAGACCTACCTTGCGCACGAGGTAAATCACGGCGGGGTGCACCAGGTAGATGCCCAGCGTGGCCGGCGCGAGCCAGCGCGAGACGAGCCGGCCATCAACGCCGCGGCAACTTGCCTGGAAGAGCACAAAGACGCACGAGGTCATGAGAATGTTCGGCGGGCTGAGCGGCTCGTAGAGGAACATCAGCCGCGCCTCCCACCGCGTGTTCATCACCAGCCCCCCGCCCAGCGTGACCGCCGCAGCCGCTGCCACGGCCCCCACCCACGCGAGGGCCACCCCGCGGCGCGTGGCCACCCACTCGCGGAGGCAGGCCCCAAGGAAGTAGTATCCGATGAAAGGCACAAACCGGCTCGCCGCGTTCGGCTCCCCTCCGCCGCCGACCCCGAAGCTTGCAAGAACCAGGTCGGCCGACGCCAGGCCGAGCATCAGGGCCGTGGCGAGGATGAGCAGCCCGCGGCCCGACTGGGCAACCACCGCACGGAACGCTGGGGTGAAGAGATAGAGTCCCACGATGATGAAGAGGTAGTGCATGTGATAGAACGGCTGGCCGAGGGCAAGCCAGCTCACCATCCCCCCCAGCGAGAAGGCCGAGGGGCGGAGCGCGAACCGGAACGCGATGTAGAAGAGGCACCAGAAGACAAAGGGGATGGCGATGCGGCGGAGACGCCGGGCGTAGAACTCCCGCGGCCCCTCCGTGCGGCGCGGGTCGAGGAGAAGCGCGCCGCTCAGCATGACGAACAGCGGCACCGCCCAGCGCGTGGCCCCGACCGCCAGGTTGAAGACCCACCAGTCCCGCGTCGCGATCTCCCCATAGCGCTCGAAGCCCCAGGCGGCCACGTGGTCCACCACCACCCCCGCCGCGGCCGCCACCCGCATCGCGTCGCCAGGGCGGAACCGCTCCACGCGGGTCCCCGCCCTATTGCCAGATTCCGTTGCCAATCCGCTTCTCCTGCCCGTAGCGGCAAGCGTCCCGCTTGCCGACACCGGGCCGCGCGCCACGGTCCGCAAGCGGGACGCTTGCGGCTACGCCAGGCGGCATCAATGGGCGTCCTTCCGGCGGTACACCATCAGGGTGATGGGGCTTGCAGGCCACGTCTTGTCCAGCACGTACTCGGCCTCGAGCCGCTTCTGGAACTCGGGGAAGTAGTCCTTGAGCTTCTCGTAGGCCCCGTCGAAGACCTTCTCGCCGCTGCCCCGAGCCGTGACCACGATCAGCGGCGGCCGCCAGCGGTCCAAGCCGTCCAGGATGAGCTTGAGCTTGTGGGGCTGGGCGTGATAGGCCTTGTCAGGCGGGAGATGGTAATCGAACTCGTAGAGGAAGGGGCAGATGTTGCGCCGGCCCGAGAGCGCGTAGACCTGGGGCCGCCCGCCGCGCATGTAGATGCGGGCATCCTCCGGCGTCTTCGACCGCACGTAGTCTGCCACCTCGCCCATGGCGACATCGGTCAGGTTGCGCTGCGTGTGGAGCTGGAGCCTGCCGTGGGCTCGCTTGGCGGCGAGGCCCAGCGGGAGCAGCAGCGCCACCGCGGCTGCCACGGCGCACGCGGTGCCCAGGGTCGAGGCCCTGGCCGCCCGCCACAGCCCGGCCAGTGCCACGCCGCACGCAATCGCCAGCGGGGCCACGGTCGGCACGTAGTAGTAGTAGGCGAACTGCCCCGGCAGGATGAGCGCCGCGAACGCCGCCAGGAGCCAGCCGAGGAGGAGAATGCCCCAACGCCGCATCGCGGGCCGGGCCAGCGCGAACGCCGCCCCGCCCACGCCCGCGAGCCACAGGAAGGCGTGGTCGAACTTGATCTCCCCTCCCACGGCCTCCAGCACGCCCGCCAGGAGCGAGCCCTTTCTGTGCTCCTGCGCGTAGAAGAGGTTGAAGCGCACGGTGCACTCCCAAAAGTCCCCCAGCGCCCCGCGCGCGGCGAAGTATGCCACGCACAGCGCCCACGGCAGCAGCGCCCCCGCGAGCATGAGCGCGGAATGGATGGCCACGCGCTTGATGGCCGCCCGCCCCTCGGCGCGTAGGGCTTCCCACGTGAGCCATGCCCAGACGAGCACGCCCACGGGGGCGACGATTTGCTTGGCAATCAGGCCCAGGCCGAAGAGCAGCCCGCTCGCCGCTGCGTGCGCGTGCTTGCGCGATTCGGCATAGGCCACCGCGGCCAGGACGGCCCCGATGGTGCACAAGACGGCCAGCCGCTCGGGCTGGAAGGCCTCGAGTTGAAGGATGGGCGCCCCCGCGAACACCGCATAGACCAGCCCCGCCACCACCCCCGCGCGGGACCCGAACCATCGCCGCGCCAGCAGGAACAGCAGCACGGCTGCCGCAGCGTCGCACAGCGCCGAGCCGACCCGCAGCGTCAGATTCACCCCAGGCCCGGTCGCCGGGCCAAAGAGGAACAGCCCGCGGTAGACCAGGTAGATCAGCGGCGGCTTGTGGTCCCAGGCGTCGCGATAGGGCAGCCCCCCGTCCGCCCACGTCTTCGCAACATAGGCGAACACCGAGCCGTCCTGGTCGAGCGGCAGGCGGAATGTGGGCGCCCGCACGACGAACGTGGCCACTACGATGGCGGCGGCCCAAAGGAGGGTTCGCCGCGGGGAAGAGGCATCCTGCTTATCGCTGTCCATAGAGGCTCCCAGCAGGCCCGGAGGCGGAAGGGCCGCCAGCGGCACAGCCGTCCTCGGCTGTGGCGCCGCAGCCCACGCGAAGGGATAATACCACGCCCCATGCCCCTTCGCAAGCGGCGAGGGGCGCAACGACGGGGACCATCGGGACAAGATGCGCTGGGCAAGGGCTCGCTTGCCCGCGGGGGTGCCTGACGCTACACTAAGCGTAGTGTGCCAGTGGCTGTTCCGCCATCTGAGAGAGAGGTGACGATGCGCGCGTTCGCCGTGATGGTCGGGCTTCTGTGTCTTGCCAGTGCTGCCGCCTGGGCGGAGTGGCCGGAGTTCCGCGGCCCGTCAGGCACCGGACACGCTGCGACCGATGGGAAGCCGCTGGGGCTGCCGCTGCGCTGGAGCGAGACGGAGAACGTCGCGTGGAAAATCGCTATCCCGCACCGCGGGTGGTCCACCCCCGTCGTCCTCGGGGGCCAGGTGTGGCTGACGACGGCAACGACCGACGGCCACGACTTCTTCGCCGTGTGCGTGGACGCCGCGACGGGCAAGGTGCTGTTCAACGAGCGGCTGTTCCACGCCGACAAGCCCGAGCCGCTGGGCAACAACGTGAACTGCTACGGCTCGCCCTCCCCCGCCATCGAGCCCGGGCGCATCTACATCTCCTTCGGCAGCTACGGCACGGCCTGCCTCGACACGGCGACCTTCAAGGTGCTCTGGGAGCGGCGCGACCTGCCCTGCCGCCACTACCGCGGCCCAGGCTCGTCCGTCCTCCTCTTCGAGAACCTCGTGATCCTGACCTTCGACGGCGTTGATGTGCAGTACCTTGCCGCGCTGGACAAGAAGACCGGGCAAACCGTGTGGAAGACCGATCGCACGACCGACTTCAACGATCTGGACGCGGAGGGGAAGCCGCGCATCGAGGGGGACTTCCGCAAGGCATTCTCGACGCCCCTCGTGATTGACGTGGGCGGCAAGCCGCGGATGATCAGCCCCGGCTCGAAGGCCTGCTACGCCTACGACCCTCGCACGGGCAAGGAGTTGTGGAAGGTCTGCCACACCGCTCACACCTCCGTCTTGCGGCCGGTCTTTGCCCCCCTCTCCCTCCCAGGGAGAGGGCAGGGTGAGGGTGGGGCTGCTGGGGAGGCACAACCCTCCCCTTCGCCCCTCCCTGGAAGGGAGGGGGGTGGGGCCAACGGGCTTGTCATCTTCTGCACTGGGCTGGGCGGGCCGGCGCTGTGGGCCGTGCGGCCCGATGGCGAGGGCGACGTGACGAAAACCCACGTGGCCTGGCGGTTCGCCGAGGGCGCGCCCAAGACCCCCTCGCCCATCGTCGTGGACGGGTTGCTCTACGCGGTGAGCGACGAGGGGATGCTGACATGTCTGGATGCGGCCACAGGCAAGCTGGTGTGGAAGGAGCGGATCGGGGGCAACTACGCCGCCTCGCCCATCTACGCCGACGGGCGGCTCTACTTCTGTAGCCAGCAGGGCAAGACCACCGTGGTCAAGCCCGGCCGCGCGTTCGAGGCCCTGGCCACGAACACCCTCGACGGCGGCTTCATGGCCTCGCCCGCCGTGGCGGGCAAGGCGCTGATCCTTCGGACGAGGACGCATCTCTACCGCATCGAGGAGAAGTAGGTGATGCGCGCCCCGGCCCTTGCCTCGTTCGCTGCGATGGCGCTGGCCGCCGGGCCGCTCCTGGCGGCCGAGCCGCTGGACGTGCGGGCGCTGCCTCCCAACGAGTGGGTGGAACGGCCGACGAGCGGGCTGAAGGGCCAGCCGGTGACGAATGCCGGGGGCCTCGCCCAGGGGCTCGCCTGCGTGCCGGGCGTGGGGCTGGTGGCCTGCGGGTTCCTCGGCGGGCCGCCGCCCGTCTGGCGGCTCGACTTGGCGACGGGCGAGTGGGCCGAGTTCGCTCCCCCCGAGCCGGGCAAGGGCGGCGAGCCGGGCTACAACTGGTCGCCGCTCCGCACGTTCCAGGCCCCCGACGGGCGTGAGGTGCCCCTCAACGCCGACTTCCACGGCATGCAGGTGTGCCACGATGCGGCGCGGAACGTCCTCGTCGGCTTCGCCCGCGGCGTCACCATCGAGTTCGATATGGCCGCGAAGAAATGGGCGGTGGTGCGGACCGAGCCGACGCCGCCGGGCGTCACGGCCGGCTCGCTTTGCTCCGACCCTGTGAACCGCGAGGTGGTGCTCGCCACCGGCGGCTACAGCTTCGTGGGCGGCACGGATGGCACGTGGCTCTACGACGGCGCGAGGAAGCAGTGGCGGCGGCTCGACGGGCCGAAGCCCGTCGAGGAGGCCCGCCTGCCGCTCGCGCAGGCGCGGGACCGCCTCGTCGCGCTCCGCTGGCTCCTGTGGAAGAACCTCGAGTTCCGCTCGACCGGCCGCGAGGCCCTCCTCGACGCCCGGTCGAAGGCCGACGCGCTGGGGGCGGCGGCGCGCGAGGTCCTTGCCGCCCTTGCGCCGCTGCCCGCGGCGAAGGCCGAGCGGCCTTACGACACGGACCGCCTCGCCCGGGCCGCGGCGCTCCGCGATGCCGCGGCAGCCAGGCTGGCCGGCCTCGACGCCAAGGTGAAGGCGGCCACCCCCGAGGAACTCGAGGCGCTGTACCGCCAGAGCGTCGTGCCCGCGCTCGAGGACGTCGAGCAGGCGCTCGCGGAGCTGGCCGTGACGCCCGAGGGGCGGATGAGCGCCCGACTCGTCTACGACCCGAGGAGCAAGCTCATCGTCTGCTTCGGCGGCGACGGGCTGCGCTGCGCGTGGGGCGACACCTGGGTCTACCACTGCGAGGGCCGCTGGTGGGAGCGGCGCCGCCCGACGCCCCACCCCGCGCCGTCGCCCGCGCAGGCCATCGCCTGCGACCCCGCGACCGGCGCCACGCTGCTCCTGCGCCACTCGCAGGCGGGGGGCCGGCCGGTGCGCGAGATGTGGCTCTACGACGCTGGGGCGGACAGGTGGCGCCTGGCGGCGCTGCCGCCCCCGGCCGACGCCTTCTGGCTGGAATACGACCCTGCCGCCGGCGTGTTCGTCGCGCTCAACCAGCACCTCACCAGGACGATGCTCCTGCGGCTCGACCCGGCGACGCTGAGGCTCGCGGAGGCGAAGGAGGCGCCAGAGGCAGCGTGGCTCCCGACCGACGGCCCCTACGTGCTCCGGGACGCGGCGCCCGTGGCGGAACTGCGCAAGTGGACGGAGGAGACGCAGGCGTGGGCGAAGGGCGTGCCGCCCAACACCTGGGTGGCCGTGCCACAGCACGGCACGGGGCGACCGCACTGGGGGCGGTCCTGGAGCGGCATCGTCTGCGACCCCAGCCGCCTCCAGATTTACTACCGCGACGGCGGCCACGGCAGCTACCACGGCGCCGTGACCGACCACTACGACCTGGCGACCGGCCGCTGGTTCCGCTCCGACCGCCGCGACGAGCCGGCCTGGCCCATGGGTTCGTACTTCTGCTGGGGGCGGTCCTTCGCCCTCGCCCCCTGGGCGCTCCACACCTACAAGTACAACCTCTTCTACCACCCCCTCCGCCAGCGCCTCTGGCGCAGGGCCTCCGGCCAGGCCGACACCGCCGCAGCCGTCCCCGCCGACCAGAGCGCGTGGGTCGAGTACGACCCCGACACCGGGCTATGGGAGCGGGAGCTGGCCCTCCTGCCGAGCCTGAAGGACAGCCAGTGGCTCGTGCCCGGCGCGCCCGACCGCCTGGTGAACGTCAGCCCCTGCATGCGCTACAACCCGAAGCCCACCACCAGCGTGTGGCAGCAGACGCGGGACGGCGAGCAGACGTGGCCGAGCACCGGCCCGCTCCCGTACCAGTTCGACTGGGACGGCGGGATGTGCTGGATGTATGACGCGAAGCGGACGCGGGTGCTCTTCTACGGTGGGCCGAAAGGCAAGGCTGGCCTCTTCGCTCTCGACCTGGCGGCGGAGCGCCCGCAGTGGAAGCAGTTGCAGGTGAGCGTCGCCGAGGGCGACCCGCCGCTGCCAGGGCGCGAGAACGTGTACATCCCGAAGCACGACGTGTTCCTGATGATCGAGTGCATGCCGCTCGCCTACAAGGGCGAGCCGCGCGTCTGGGCGCTCGATGCGGCGAGCCACACGTTTCGGCGAGTGGCCCTCGCGGTCGCCGAGGGAGGGCCGCCGCAGTTCGGCGGCGTGTCGTGCGGCCTCCAGTACGACCCCGCGAGCGACCTGGCCTACTACATCAGCATCGGGCAGAACTACCGAATCCACTGGTGCGCCTTCCGCTATGCACCGGCAGCGGGCCGCGCCGCAACCCATGATCAGGGAGACAGGCCATGAGGAGAACCGAACCCCCCCGCGTGGCCGCGCTGCGGAAGCGTGCCGAGGCGGGCGACGCCAACGCCCAGTACGAGCTGGGCTGCTGCTACTACGAGGGCGATGAGGTGGAGCGCGACTATGCCGAGGCGCTCAAGTGGTATCGGGCCGCCGCGGGCCAGGGCCACAACAGCGGCCTGTGCGACGTGGGGTTCTGCTACCGCAACGGCCACGGCGTCGAGCGGGACTACGCGGCGGCCATCCCCTTCTACCAGAAGGCGGCGAGCCAGGGCTGCCCCACCGGCGCCTACTGGCTCGGCTACGCCCACGAGCACGGCCAGGGCGTGCCAAAGGACCTCGAGAAGGCGAAGTACTGGTATCGCATCGCCCGCAGCCGCGGGGACGCCGATGCCGCGGAAGCCCTTGAGCGGCTGGGCTAGCGGAAAGGAGGCGCAGCATGGCAGTGGACTTCCGGTGTGTGTGCGGCGGCCGGGTTCAGGTTGGTGAGGAGTACGCCGGGACAATGGCGAAGTGCCCCCATTGTGGACGCGACTTCGTGGTGCCCGCGCCGGCCGCGGGCGGCGGCGAACGCCTGAGAGGAGTCTCCACGGCGGGGCTCTGGCTGGGCATTGCGGGGTGTGGGTCGGGGATGCTGTTCCTCCTCCTCGCCTTCGTGGCGGCCGGCGCCTTCGCCCCCCTCGCGTTCTTCCTGACCGTGGCGGGAGCGGCGGTCAGCGTCCTAGGGATCGTCTTCGGGGCCATGGGCCTGAAGGCCCAGAACGTCCGCTACAAGCCCCATGCCGTGGGCGGCCTGGTCACCGGGATAGTCGGCACCTGCATCGCCGGCGTCCTGCTGCCCATCGCCATGATCACGGTGTTCGGGAACCAGGTGCGCGACCAGTTTCGTATCAGTACGGAGCGGCTGGGCAGCGAGCTCGACGCGACACTCGATTCCGGCATCACCGACAGCGCCGCGGGGAAAGTGCGCAGGGGCCTCTCCGAACTGAAGGACTCGGGTGAGTGGGACAACCCGAGCCCGCGGAAGGAGCCGGAGGCGAAGAAGTCCCTCCCGGACCTCAAAGAACCTGACAAATGACGCCTGGGAAAGGCGCGCCGGTTACCCTCCCAAAGGCATTGGGTACGCGTTCAGCGAGAGGGGCTTCTCCCCCTCCCCCTTGGGGGGAGGGCGGGGGTGAGGGTACCTTCCGCGAAGCTGGCGAGGGCGCAGGCACCCTCACCCCAACCCTCTCCCCGAGGGAGAGGGGGGAAGCGCGCGCCTGGCTAAACAGGTACGGCACTGGAGCCTTCGGGAGGGCACTGCCGTGACTCACTTGATGCCCTTGAGCGCCTCCTGGGCCTTCTGGCGGGTGCGGCCGTTCCGCGAGTTGTCAATCACGGCCTGGAGGGCCTTCTGGCGCTGCTCTTTGGAGACGCCCTTGAGGTCGCCGCGGCTCGCCAGGGCGATGATGGCGGCGCAGGCCTCCTCGGAGACGGGAGGGTCGGTGACGAAGTTGGCGAGCCTTTCGAGGGCGCCGGGGGCGCCGATGGCGCCCAGGGCCGCGATGGCCTGCTTCGTCTCATCGGGCCGCGTGATGAGCGGCAGCACCTCGTTCACCTTGCCCAGCTTGGCCTCGGCGTCCAGCTTCGTGGTGGCCTGGACGCACTGAAGGTAGCCGCGCAGGGCGAGGATGCGGTGGGCCGGCTTCTTGCCGGCCTTGGCGAGGGCGAGGAGGGGGTCCATCACGGCCACGTCGTCGGGCCACTTGCTCGGCCAGTTGGCCAGCGTGCGCGCCGCTTCGTCCTGCACCGCCTCCTCCTTGTCGTCTAGCGCGCCCTTCACGGCGGCCAGGGCGTCGGGTCCACCTGCGACGGCTAGGGCGCGGAGGCCGATGGCGCGAAGGGCGGCGTTGTCGCCCTTTGCCAGGGGCATCACGAGCGGCGTGCAAGCAGCGCCCCCACGGCCGCACATGGCGACGAGGGCCTTCTCGATGGCCGAGCGGTCGTTCGCGTCCTGAGTCTTCTGAAGCACCTTCACGAGGTCGGGCACCTGCTTGTCGCCGCCTAGGGAGCCGAGGGCGGCCACGGCAGCGGCGCGCACCGCGGCGTCGGCGCTCTCCGCGTTCTTCACCAGGACGGGCAGCGCGGCCTCGATGCGGCGCTGCCCCGCCAACTCGACGAGCAGAGCGAGAGCCTTGCCCTGCGCCTCGCGGAGGCGGGCAGTGAGGGCCGCGTCAACGTCCTTCCCAGGCAGCCGGGCGAGGGCCACCTTGCCCGCCGCGGCTATCTCTGCATCAGTGTCGAGCGCGGCTTCGAGGAGGACCGGGACGCACGAGGCGTTGCCGATGTGTTCGAGCGCGCCCATGGCGGTGATGCGGAGCGCCTTGGGGCCGCCCTTGGCGGCCGCCAGGATGGCGGGCATAGCCTTTGGGTCGCCGCGGTCGGTCAGGGCGAGGAAGAGCAACGGCTGGCGCTCGGGCGCGGCCTTGCCCAGCTCGGCCACCAGGGCCTCCGTGGCCTCGGGGCCGGGCAGCTCGCGGGCCACGCGCAGTCCGAGCCAGAAGCAGGCCTTGTCGGCCGACCTCAGTTGTTCGAGGAGGAGCGGCACGCCGGCGGCCCCGCGGGCGAGGATGGCGCCGCGGGTGCCCTCGGCGATGCGGTACTTAGGCACGTCGGCCTTGCGCACCGCGTCGTAGAGCTTCGCGGCCTCCTCGGCCTTCTTCTCGTCGAGGAGCCTCTCGGCGCACAGCACGCAGCCGTAGGCGACGGAGGAGCGGACCGCGGGGGGCGCGGAGGCGAGGAGCGGTTCGAGGACCTTGATGGGCTGGTCGCCA
>VGYV01000061.1 GCA_016872855.1 Planctomycetota bacterium | reverse complement strand
GAGCGGGTCCCCGCCAGGCCGCTCGCGGCCGGCCAGTCGCCTCTCAATGGCTCCCTCCACAACAGGGCCGCAGCCACGCTCCAGGGTCCACCCTCCTAGGAGGCCGTGCTGTGGCCGATCTGCGTCGTGTCGGTGTGTGGTCGTTCTTGCTGTGCGTGGCGTCGCTCGCCGCGGGGGCGCGGGGCGAGGAAGGGAACGGAGAGGTCCGCCTGGCCCGTGCCCCGATGCCGGCGGGGATCACGGAGGAGGCGCGAGCCAGCCGCGTCAGCCGTCCCATCGAGGCCCTGAAGAGCCGCCTGCCCGCGGGGGTGGACCGCTCGCCGGGGCAGCCGGTGGAGATGGGGGGCGACCGCGTGCTGCGGTATGTCTATCGGGACACGTTCGGGGAAGCCTGGTTTGCGGAGGACGCGGCGATTGAGGGCCTGAGCTGCGTGCGCTGGGACGGCGCGGCGCGGGCGCTGCACCTCGAGGGCCGCGGCGCCCAGCCGCGGCGCGTGAGCCTCACCTACCACTTCGCCGCGCCCTACGACGCCAAGGAGCTGGTCACAGAGGTCCAAGGCGTCGTCCAGGGCGGGCGGGCCGACTGCGTCGAGTTCACCATGTCCACCGACGGCAAGGAGTTCATCCACCCTGCCCGCGCGTGGGGGCGGGCGGAGGGGAACGCCTTCCACTTGATGAGCGCGGCGAGCTACCAGTTCGACCGTCCGAGCTTCTGGATTCGCATTGCGGCCGACCTGGCGCCCGGCTCGCGCGTGACGCTGAACGAGTTCGTGGCCAACTGTCGGATGAAGCCGCCGGGCCGCCGCGAGGTGACGCTGAGCGCCGACGCCGAGGGCCGCCTGGCCTACCGCGACGCGCTGGCCTCGAGCCGCCTGCTCCACGTGGCAGAGGTCCAGAACGCCGAGGCCCTCGAGTGGCGCCGCGGCGCCGCCCGCCTCACGAGCCAGGAGCCGGTGGTCATTCGCCAGCGATTCGTCGCCCCTGCACCGCTCGGCTCGCTTCGCGTCCGCGTCGGCCACGCCGTCGGCCCGCAGGCCCCAGGCGGCTCAAACACCATCGCCCTCTCGCTCGATGGCGAGAAGCCCCTCGTCCTGCGCACTGCGTCGGGCGCCGACGCCGGCTTCAACGGCGTGACCGAGCTGCGCCTCGAGGACGCGGCGGCCCTGGCGAACGCCCAGCAATTCTACCTCCACATCACCCTTGCCCCCGGCGCCCAGGGCGCCGCGCCAAACGTCCTCTCCAGCATCGAGGTCGAGGCCCGGCCCGCCGAGGCTGCCGCCGCGGCCACCGTCGCCTCCACCGCCGCCCCGCAGCCGCGCCCGTGAGGGAGAAGGCCGAAGAGTTCGACGACGAGGACGATTGGGTAGGGCGCAAACTCGCACGCGGAATCGAGGACGAGGACGATTGCGAGAATGCGAATGCCCTGTCAGCACTCGACCCGCGCTTGACTCTCTTCGCCGCCTGTTGTTTCATAGAACAACAGGGACGTGTGGACCACAGGCAAGCAAGGAGAGGCAAATGCACGGGCAGCTACTGGACCGACGCGGGTTTCTTCAGACGGGTGCGGCGGCGGCTACCGCCGCGATGCTGGCGGGCGGACGGTTCGCGCACGCGGCCCCCGCGGGGCCAATGGTCGCCATCCTCCGCGACAAGTCGAAGAAGGCCATCGCCGACAGCGCCGTGGACGCCGCCCTCGTGCAGAAGCTCGTGGATGCGGCGGTGATGAAGCTGAGCGGCAAGGACGACGCGGCGAAGGCCTGGGGCGCCTACGTCAGCCCCAAGGACAAGGTGGCCGTGAAGTTCAATGGCCTCTTCGACCGCGCGACCACCCACCCCGAGGTCATCGCCGCCGTCACCAGCGGCCTCGTCAAGGCCGGGGTCAACCCCGCCAACATCGTGGCCTACGACCGCGACGACAGGGCCTTCACGATTGCCAAGGTCAAGGTCGTCCGCGACGGCGACGGCCCCCGAGCCTACGCCACGGGCCAGGACCTCGGCCCCAAGGTCAAGGCAGGCCCGGTGGACACCCAGCTCTCGAAGATCCTCCTCGATGCCGACGTGGTGATCAACGTGCCGATCATGAAGACCCACGGCCTCGCCGGCGTCACCGGCGCCCTCAAGAACCACCTCGGCTCCATCCCCGTCCCCAACGCCCGCGACTTCCACCGCGACACCTGCCAGTACGTCGCTGACCTCAACGCCCTGGAGCCGATCAAGGCCAAGACCCGCCTCTGCATCTGCGACGCACTCTATGGCGTCTTCGACAAGGGGCCCCAGTTGCAGAACCTGGCCAACCGCTGGGACTACTACGGCATCGTCGCCTCCGTGGACCCCGTGGCGATGGACGCGGTGCTGGCCGACATCATCAAGGCGAAGCGGGTGGAGAAGGGCCTGACGCCCTACCACAAGGAGATCAAACACGTCGAGCGCGCCGCCGAGCTGGGCCTCGGCGTCGCCAACCTCGCCAAGATCAGCCGCGTCGAAGCCGAAGTCTGAACCATTCTGGTCCGCTGCCACCCTCCCGCGGGATCGCGCCCGAGGGGGCACCTGGCGTTAGGGAATGGAGCAAACGCATGCCGCGAATCTGGCTCGGCCGTTGCCTGGTTCTCGCCGCCGCGCTGCTCATCGGCTGTGGGCGTGCTCGCAACTCCGTCGAGGGCAACTGGGAGGCGGCCATCGTCGAGAGGAATGGCCCGCCCGTGCAGGTCGGCATCCGACTCGACGCCGACCCGAAGACCGGCGGGCTGTCCGGCACCTTCACGATCCTCGGCGACACGCCGGGCCCCGACATCAAGAAGGGGGACTCGTTCCCCCTCAAGGGCGTGAAGCTCGAAGGCAGCAAGCTCACTTTCGTCGCCGTCTTGTTCGCGGGCGACGACAATGACAACCTGCACTTCGACCTGGAGCTGAAGGGCGGCCGGCTCACGGGCACCGCCTGCGAGGGCCGCCATGTCGCCAAGCCTGGGCGGGCCATGGCGCTTACTTTCCACCGGACCCACTGAGAGTCGGCCACACGTCATGCGCGAGCACGCAAGCACGCCGCGCAGGGCTGCAGTTGACACCCGCGCCCTTCACGCCTAGAATCACTCCCGCCGCCAAAGTGCACACTCGCTTCTGGAGCATGCGATGCACGTGCTCTTCCCGCGACAGGCTTGAATTCCCCGCGCCGGCGGCGTATCATGCTCGCACGGTGTGTGGATGCAAGGAGGAGCACGATGCGCGCCGACCCTCCGAGACGAATGGCTGGAACGCTGGCTTGCCTGTTCTTCGGGCTGACTCTAGCACGGGCCGCCGATGTCGTGCCCGACCTCGATAGAGTCGAGGGCATCAAGCAGTTCAGCGGGCCGCCCGCCGCCCGTGAACTGCTCAAGCGCAACGGCTTCGTGGTCGTTCCACGCTTCTACCACCAGGTCTTCTCCCCTTACATCCATGAACCGTTCCCGCCCTTCATCACCACCGACTCCCTCCACCGCACGTTCCACGTTATCTTCGAGGAGCAGATCAAGCGGGTCGAGACGGCCCTGGCGAAGGACGTGGCGGGGATCACGAAGACAATGCTCGCCGGCCTCCCGGCCGACGCCCCGGAGGCAGGGCGGCTGGCCCGCGCCTACTTCCTCGTCGCCCAGAGCCTTCTCTCCGGCGACGATGCCCCCGCGGACGCGCCGAAGGAGGTCGCGGCGGAACTCGCCCTCATCCGCGCCGCCGCGCGCGTGGCCGCCTCCCCGCTCTTCGGCTACGCGATGGACTACACGCAGTTCAAGCCCCGCGGCTTCTACACCGAGACGCCGCTCCTCCAGCGCTACTTCCGCGCGATGAGCTGGTATGGCAACGCCGCCTTCCGCATCGTCTCCGACCGCGAGACCCGAGCGGCCATGCTCATCGCCGAGCGCTTCGCCGCGAGCGACGCCGTGCGGAAGGCCTGGGAGAAGGCCGACCGCCTCTACACCCATCTCATCGCCCCCGCCGACGACCTGGCGCCACTGGAGTACTGCCCCGCCGCCGCGCTCGAGAGGGCCTTTTCGGCAGTGGACCCCCTGCCCAATTGCAGGGCCATGCTCGGCAAGCTCCGCGACCCGAAGATCAACTCGATGGTCATCCCGCCGCAGGACATGCCCCGCTGGCGCGAGCTGAGCAAGGGCATGCGCTTCTTCGGCAAGCGCTATCTGCCCGACAGCGAGGTGTTCATGCGCCTGACGCTCCCGGCGGTGCCCGGCCGTGGCTTCCCGTGCGGCCTCGACGCGATGGCGGCGAACGGCTCGGCGCGGGCGGCGGAACTCCTCCGCGCCGAGGGGCACTTCGCCCGAAACGGCTACGAGGCGGGCTTCGCCAAGGCCCAGAGCCTGCTCAGTGAGTTGAAGGCCGCGCCCCAGCGCTCGCACTACGTCAACTTCCTGCGCCTGGCCGAGACGCTCTGGGGCCAGCCGCCCGAGGCCGCGGCACCGTTCATGAAGACGCCTGCCTACGGCGACAAGGGGCTCCTCACCGCCCTCGCGGCCTGGGCCTCCACCCGCCACACCTGGCAGCTCCAGGCGAAGCAGAGCGTCACTTACGCGGGGGAACGCCTGGACGCGCCCCCGAAAGGCTATGTGGAGCCGAACATCGCGTTCTTCCAGCGCCTCGAGGAACTGGTAGCGCAGACCCTCGATGTCCTGAAAGGTGTCGAAGGCATTGACGTCCAGAGGCTCCAGGCCTTCCGCGAGCTAGTCGTGCAGGTGCGGACGATCGCCGAGAAGCAGCTCGCAGGCAAGCCGCTCACCGGGAACGAGGCCAGCCTGCTCGACGGCTACGGGCCAGCCATCGCCCGCCTGTCGTACTTCGAGGGAAATGCCTGGCTCTCGGACGAGAACCTCCCCTGGATGTCCCTCGTGGCCGATGTCCATACGGAGCACCTGGAGGCCAAGACCCTCGAGGTGGCCACGGGCGGCGGCATGCCCATCTTCGTGACCGTTCCCTACGGCGGCAAGCTCTATCTCATGGTCGGCGGCGTCTACTCCTACTACGAGTTCCTCCAGCCGCTCGCCGACCGGCTGACCGATGAGGCGTGGCGACGACGTTGCGAGCGCGGCGACCTGCCGCCAATGCCGGCCTGGACAGCCTCTTTCGTGCCGGGCCGGGATGTCGAAGCGCTGTTGGAGAAGCTGCGACAGGGCGAGGTCGCTGAGGATCTGCTCTATGTCCAGGACCCCCGCATCGCAGAGGCCCTCAAGAAGGAGCTGGCTCCCGGTGGCCGCTTCGCGGAGGGCAAGCAGCGGGAGCTGGCCATCGAGCTCTATGGCTTGAAAGCGGGGCGCGACGCCATGCCCTTCCTCCTGGCGCTTCTGGACTCGGCGAGCGTTGACGATCGCCGCCCCGCGGAGCGCGCGCTGGCCTCTGTGTGCGACGCCCGCGACGTTTCCATGCTGAAGGGTCTTCTCCTCGCGGGCGGAAAGAGCAGCGCCTATGCGGCGCTCGGCGTGCTCGCCCACCTGGATGCCTGGGCAGAGATTCTCGACGTATTCCAGCGCACGAAGTCGGCGGAAGTGAAGCGCAGGGTCGTCTACTGCTTGGAGTGGAGGGGCGTGAAGGATGCCACGCCGGCGCTCCTGGCGGCCTACCGCGCCGACGCTGCCCTCCGCCAGCCGATCCTGGAGGCCCTGGCCCGCATCTGGGACGTTCGTCCCAACCGACAGACCTTGGGCAATCCCCCGAGCTCGGCCATCTCCACTGAGCAGGAGGAGAAGTTCCTCAAGGAGGTCCGCGCCCTGGTCCTCGACGCCCTCAAGACACCCTCTCCCCTTCAACGTGACGCGGTTGAGGCAGTGGCGGCCCTCCAGATCGAGGATGCGGTGCCGATCCTGGATGACCTGACGCGCAGCGAGTTGGGCTCCGAGGCTATTTCGGCGCTGGGCCAGCTTCAGTCACCGAAGGCCGGCGCCGCAATCGTTGGCATCCTCAAGCGCCGTGTCGCTAGCCGACATGGGGAGCCAGGGATTCACGCCGAACTCATTGACGCTATCCGCCGCAAGCTCCTCGTCGAGGCCTGGCCGACCCTGATCGAGCTGCTCGACGACACCCGCGACACCCGCATCAACAACCAGCGGGTTTGTGACATGGCCATGAGGGTCCTCGCCGACTTCCGTCCAGAGGGTCCTGGCTACTGGCAGCCGCAGGACGCTCCCGTCTCGGCGCTTGACCGGCAGATCGAGGCGTGGAGGCTCTACTTGAAGATCCACTCGGGAAGCCTTGCCACGATGGCGCACCATGCGGCGGTAGCTGCACTGGCCGACAAGTTGCTTGAGCTCGCCGAAATGCGCGAGAAGGACAGGTGGGCATGGCACCCCGACCAGTCCATCCGCTGGGTCGCCATGGCCCGCAAGATGATCGCGCCCGCCAACGAGGGCCAGTCACAAAGGGCCGACGCCCTGTTGCCTCCGCTCGTGCGGAAAGAGGTGAAATGCATCGCCGAGATGATGGGGCGCTATCACGCTAACTTCGGCAAATGCCCGCCCGAGGCGCCCGGCCAATGGGAGCGCGTGGTCGAGGAGAAGCGGTACATTGGCCTCGATCATACGCGCTTCGACAAGGAGGGCCGCCTGTGCGACCCGTGGGGCCGGCCCTACCGCTACCTCAACCCTGCCCGCCACAGCAAGCAGCCCGCCGAGCTCTACTCCTTCGGCCCGGACGGCAAGGACGATGATGGGGCAGGCGACGACATCGCAAGCTGGAAGCAGAACTGAGGACTGCTCCGGAATGCCCGCGCAGCCGAAGACCGCCTGAAGGCCGAACTACAAACGCCGAGACTCCCCGTTCGTAGTTCGGCCTTTAGGCGGTCTGCTGTTCCCCCCACGGTCATTCCGAGCGGAGCCTTGCGAAGTCGAGGAATCTCTCTTCGTCTACGCGCGCGAAGGAGAGATGCCTCGACAAGCTCGGCATGACAGACCTGCCCTGTGCGTGTGGGGCGATCACTGGCTACCGCCCTCGCCCCGGTTCCTTCTTCTCTGCTGCCTCTGCTCGCTCTGCGTGAGACTCTCTTCTTGGCTTCGGCTGCCAGCCCGTGGCCCACCGGGCGAGGAAGGCGTCCAGGTCAGCGTCGGGGCTTGGGCGGATGCCGAGGCGGGTGAGGGCGAAGTCGTAGCGGACAGGGTCGTCGGGGGCGAAGGCGCGGAAGGCGGCGGTGATCTCGATGGCGGTGCGCAGGTCGGCGGAATCGCGGCCCGTGAGGCCCAACGCGCGGCAGATGCGGTGCATGTGGACGTCGAGCGGCACGATGAGCTTCGCGGGCGAGACGCCCCCCCAGCCGCCGGGGTCAACAGCGTCGCGGCGGACCATCCAGCGGAGGAACAGGTTGAGTCGCTTGCAGGCGCTGCCGCGCGTGGGACACGGGAGCAAATGGGCATCGAGGCCGTCCGCCGCCTCGCGCAGCTCGGCTGCGAAGAGGATGAGCGCGGGCACCACGTCCGCGTGCTCGACCGCCAGGCCGGCCACGAAGGCGGCCTGGAGCGAGCCGTGGCGCTCAATGAGGCGCTTCGCGCCCAGGAGGAGCGCGGCAAGCTCCTTGCCCGTGGCGAAGCGATGCTTGAAGTCGGCGAAGGTGCGCCGCAGCAACTCCGGCGTCGCCGCGGCCAGGAACCGGGCCGGGGAGTATGGCGCCGAATCCTGGCGCGTGCCGCCGGCTACAGGCTCCGACCCTCCCCCTGCCCCCTCCCTGAGAGGGAGGGGAGTTGGACCCCTCTCCGCTGAAGGGAGGGGGTAAGGGAGGGGGGTTGGACCCCTCTCCCTTGAAGGGAGAGGGCAGGGTGAGGGTGGAAGCGGGCGAACCCGCGAAGCGTTGCCGGGGTCGGGGGCCGTACTCCGGGCCGTGGGACCCATTCGCCCGAGGACGAGGCGGACGCTGTTGAGGATGGAGCGTACGCGGCCGTAGGCCAGCGATGCGGCCAGGAGGCCCACGACCTCGCGGTCGCCCGAGTCGTCGTAATCGTAGAGGACCTCGAGCGGGTCGGGGTGAACGAACTCTCGGCGGTTGAGCCGGGCGTAGAGCTCTTCGAGGGCCGCCTTGGTGATCACCCGATTTGCCTCCTGCCGTGGGGGACTCGCTCAGTCCTCCAGGTCCGGTGCTGGGGCTGCGAGGACGAGGCTGACGCCATAGGGGACGAAGCCGACGCTGCGCGCGGTGGCGATGGAGGCCACATTGTCGGGTGCGCAGCCGTAGCGGGCCTCGCCCCCCGTGCGGGTGATGTGCTCGACGACAGCCGAGACGCAGGTCTTGGCGTAGCCTCGACGGCGATGCCCCGGCGCCGTGATCACCCCCAGATCGGCCACGCGGTCCTCCATCACGCCCGGCCGATGGGCGTTGGCGAACGAGACGACCCTGCCGCCATCCACAACACCATAGACAATGCCGTCGGGGAAGCAATGGCTGGGATAGTCCTCCAGCCCTCGGGCAATGGGCAGGCTGTCGTCTGTGAGGCGGCGGCAGTCGCCGCACCTGTGCCGGCGAAGCAGCTCGGCGTTGCAGGCGAAATCCGCGTCGCACAGCACGCGCTCGATCTCCCCAAGCCCGGCGTCACGTAGAGCGGCGTCCACGGCGTCTTTCAGCAGCGCGGTGAGGAGGGGGCCGAAGGCCCCCTCGCGGTCCCGAAGGGGAGAGACGATGCGGCTCACGCCGTCGGCTGCGCCTGGGGGCACACTGACGACCGCGCGACCATCGTCCAGCCAGAGGAACCACAGGGCGTGCACGAAGCCGTAGCTCTGTTCGCGCCGCAGGCGACGAGGCGACTCGACCACGGTGACCCGCCCGGGCTCGAGCGCGGCGAGGTCAACACCCATGCGGATGCCCATGTACTGGTCAACCAGCGGGAACGAGCGTGTCGGGCGCATTTGCACGGACGTCACTTCTGTTCCAACGCAATGGCCAGCTTGGTGAGGTGGGCGAGGTCGGCCTTGCAGAAGGGGATGTCCACGCGGGCGGCCAGGGCGGCCGGCTTCGCGCCGCGGAGCCAGGCGAACGCCTTGAAGGCGTTGAGCGCGAAGTCGGGCGGGTCCACGAAGTTCTCGCCGAAGTGCACCTGCCGCTCCTCGCCGACGAGATACCAAGTGGGGCAGAGGGTCTCGAAGGCTGTCCACACCTTCTCGACGGCCTCGGGCGCCCGGGCCTTCACGATGGCCGCGACCTCGGGCGCGAGATCGTGGAAGAGCGCGACCTTGCTCTTGTGCGCGATAATCTTGAAGAACATGCCGTTCCCCTTGCCGATGAAGTCGTCCCACTCCCGAATGTCGGCGAAGATGCGGGGCGTGATGCGCCCGGCCACGGCCTTCCACCAGGCGACGAGGGCGTCGCCCGTCTTGTCGGCCATTGCGGCGGCCTGCTTTGCGGCCTCGGCATCGCCCGCCTTCTCGGCGATTCGGGCAAAGGCGGTGAGCGAACCGAGATAGCGGTTGGCGTAGAGGTCGCCCTTCTCGGGGTCGAGCTTCCAGTTGGCCTTGCCGAAGTCCTCAAAGCATGCCTTGAGCTGCGGCCAGGCGGCCTTCACGCGGTCCCACTCGCCGCAGCGCTCGGCGTAGAGCCAGACGGCGTGGACGTTTCCGAAGGGATGGTGCGGCTTTGGCTGGCCGAGCGACTGAAGCACTTCGGGCGGCACCCAGAATGCCTCGCGCCGCTCCCCCTTGTCGAGGGGATACCACGCCTGCTTCGTGAAGGGGGGATAGGCTTGCCATTCGTTGGCAAGGAACTGTTTGAACTTCGCCTGAGCTTGCGGGTCGGCGTGGGGGAAGGCCCAGGCGATGGCCTCAAACGTCTCGCCGCTGTCGTCGAAATGGAACTCGCGGCCCGAAAGCCCTGGCTCAACGTAGAGCGGCGCCACCCGCTGATCGAGCATCGGGCTGACGAGGCGCTCGTAAGCCCACTGCCTCGGGTCAAGGGGCGCGGGAGGGCGCTTGAGCAGCGGCGACTCGGGGGACTGGGCGTCGGGCGCGTCCTTCGCCTCGATGCCCACGTCCGCTGCTGGCTCGCCCTTCTCGCCCGAGACGATGCAGAGGATGCGGCTGCCGGTCTGCCAGTAGATGCGGTTGCCCACGACGGCCACGCCGCCGCGGGCGGGGCCGTGCCACTCGTTGCGCGCCCAGGGCAGGTTGGGGAAGCCGCCCCAAGTGTCGCGCTTGCCCCAGATGAGGAAGAGCTTCTTCGTCTTGAGGTCGAAGCCGCTCAGCGTGCCCTGGTGGATGATGATCACCGTGTCGCGGGCGACGAGGAAGTTCTGGCTCTCGTCCGCCGTGCCCCAGAAGAGGCCCCACGGCGGGTTCGTGCCGTGGACGTGCTGGAGCGGTTCGATGCGGTTCTTCTCCAGGTCGAGCAGGCCGAGGGCGACAAGCGGCGCGACGCCGTGGTTCCAGTTGCCATAGGCGCTGCGGTAGAGGACCAGGAGGCGGCCATCGGGCAGCACGACGGGCGGCGTGCCCACGCCCTGGCAGCCGGCGATCCAGAGCACTGGCGGAGGCGGCAGGAGCTTCCCCGTCTCGGCATCGAGGACGAAGAAGGTCTGGGCCTCGCGGTGCTTGGCCAGGTGGTCGCAGATGGCGGCCTGCTCCTTCTCCCACAGCTCGGGCGTGCCGAGGGCGTCCTTGCTCTTGCACCAGGCGTCGAGCTTCTTCCAATCACTGTCGTCCGCCCCCGCGTTCTGGCAGAGCATGTGGCGGTCCTGGCCGATGAGCCGCGACATCTGGATGACTGGGTTCGTGCGCACAATGACCACCGTCCGCCCGCCCTTCTTCGCAATGACAGGGTAGTAGTCGCGCGCTGTCTGGCCGACGAGGGGGTCGGACCTCCAGAGCGGCTTCTTCGTCGCGAGGTCGAGGCATGTCACACGGAGGTCTTCGCCCGTGAGGAACACCTTGCCGTCGCCGCACGCCGGGGCCTGGCGACCGCCGCCGCGCTGGGCGGCGTACCCTGGGTGTCCCGATATGTCTGAGATATAGACCCAGTTCTCCCTCCCTGGGATGAACCGGGTGCGCTCGGCAATGAGAGGTGAAGCCGTATAGGGGGGCATCGCCGAGCCGCCTTCTCCAGCGCAGTGTCCCCCTGTCCTTGTGTCGCGGGTGAAGACGTTGCGGTAGGCGCTGAGGACCACCTTTCCGTCAGCGCAGGCAGGCGAGGCGAGGATGGGTCCCCCCGCGACGAAGCGCCACAGGGGCTTGCCGGATCCGGCGTCGAGGGCGTAGAGGTTGCCGCTGTGGGTGCCGATGTAGACCTTGCCGTCGGCGACTATTGGCTCAACGGCGGAGCCGATCCGCTCGCCCACGAAGTGCCGCACCCAGGCCAGGCGAAACGGCGGCTTGACCTCGGCGTCCACGTAGCCCGTCCGCTGCGCGTTCCCCCGCAGCGTCGGCCAGTCGGCCGCAAGGGCCGAAGAGGCCAGGAGGACAATCGCCGGCAAAAGGTTGGCACTGGCAGGCACGATCCACGCGGAGCGCCGCCTGAACGGCGAACTCGTTGGGAGTCCCGCCTTCAGGCGGTCCTCTCTGAGGCCATTCCGCCTAAAGGCGGGACTCCGAACGGGGTCGCCGCCCGAACTGCGCTTCGGTGCCGTCCTCGCCATAGTCATTTCCTGAGTTCTGCCTCGGCCCAGTCGCCGTGGTCGCCGCCGACGCCGTCGCCGCCGTCGAGGGTGAGGAGTTCGAGGGTCGTGCCGCGTGAGACGTCAATCTCAACGGGCTTCGCGGCGGATGCCTTGGTCATCGGGCCGCTGTCGAAGACCACTTTGCCGTCGAGCTTCACCTGGAAAGCGATGGTGCCCTCCTGCGCGTGCTCGTCGCGGCCGACGAGGCAGCGGAAGGTCTTGAACCTCCCGCCGGCGAGGTCGTAGACGATGCGGCTTTCGGCGTGGGTGCCGAGGCCGCGGTCGAATTTCTTCCCCGCAATGGTCATCGGCTTCTCCCACACGCTCTGATTGGTCTGGAGCTTGCCCCAGCCGAGCGTCACGTCGTCGGGCGGAAGCTCATCGAGCCAGGCGTTCGGCGCGTCGGCCTTCGGCCACACCCGCGGCGCCGTGAAGACCTTCGCCGCCTGAATCGTTATGACCTCACGCTGGGTGTTCTGGCCAATTGGAAGAGGGAGCGGCTCGCTCGGCTTGGGCGGCTCGCCCTTCACCACGGGATGCTCGGCCCAGAGCCACCAGCCCGCCTCGCAACGCCCGAGGCCCCCGCCCTTCGCGGGCTTGATGCTGACGGCGACATCGCTCTTGCCCGCGGGGATGTCGAACTCAAACCATGTCCAAGGGTGCTTCGAGTGGGCCTGGTTGCCGCCCGAGCGGACCACACGGACAGGCACGGACTTGTCACGGACAAGAGCCACGCACTCGATGGCGCCTGCGGCGCCGCGCGGGTCGGCCAGTAGGTGCATTGTGGCCTTCGTTCCCTCGGGAACACCAGCCGTGCACTTCCCCTCGATCTGACTCGATGCCGGTTGAAGGGCCAGGCCCGTGCTCTCGACCTTGCAGGGGGAAATCTTCTGGGCCTGTCCTGCTTGGGTCAAGGTGGCCGGCACCGGCGCGCTTTCAGCAAGCTGGATGAGCATCGTCTCATAGCCCTGAAGCGTCAGGTTCAGGGCGCCGCCATAGAGTGAGAGAGCCATGACCTCGTGGCGCGGGTAGACGATGGTCGCCACGGCCGGGGTGTCGGCCCTCGGGCGGGTCCAGCCGACCGATTCGTCGAGCTTGAGGCTGACCTTCTGCGGCTCGATGAAGGGGTTCCGAAGCGAGATGATGCCGCGGTCGGCAGCGAAGTGGGCGTAGCCGTACCACTCGCGCTTGAAGGGGTCCCCGCCGATGAGGGTGGTGTGGCCGAGCGTGGCGGCGTTGTGGCGGGTCCACTTGAGCACCGAGGCCAGGAACGCCCAGTCGCGGTCACCCTTGAGGAAGAACTTCGGGTTGATGTAGAGCGTGAGGAGCCGGCAGCCGCGGCCGACCACGGCGATGGCGTTGTCCTCCCACTTCTCGGGCGTGATGACGATGATGCCCAGGTGCTCGATGGCGGAGGGCGGATAGCCGGGGTGCTCGCGGACCCGCTGGCGGAAGACGGCGTCGCGGGTGGTCGTCGCGCTGTCGCGGACGATGGGGGCGGGGACGATGATGTCGGGGTAGTCGCCCGACACGCTGCCCCAGATGGCGTCGCAGTAGGGGAGCCACCAGGGGCTGAGCCACATGCCGCAGGTGGGGTCGAGGAAGATGCCCGGCTTCGCCTGCTTCGCGGCCTTCATCAGCTCGATATAGGCGTCAATGTTGGCTTCCTGCGCGTAGGGACCGGGCAGGTGGCCGTGGTCCTTCGCCTCGCAACTGGGGCAGAAGCCGTCGAACTTGTAGAAGGCCAGGTCGTATTGCTTGGCGAGCGCCGTGACCCGCTCGGCGATCTCGCGGCGGTACTTCGGGCCGCTCTGGCAGCAGTACCAGGGGTTGGAGTTGTGCTCGTAGCCCAGCTTGGCCAAGTGGGGCGCGTGGCTGTAGCCCGACGAGGGGGAGAGCCAGAGGCCGAGGTTCGCCTTCATCGCCTTCAACGGCTCGACGAGCGGCCCGAAGCCGTTCGGGAACCGCTCGGGCACCAGCTCCCAGAGCGTCTCCTTCTTGTCCCACCCGTCGTCAATGGTGAAGGTGTCGAACGTCTCGCCGTGGGGGTCGAAGAGCTTCTCCTTGAAGAGCTTGATCAGCTCCACGCAGTTCTTCTCGGTCGGAGGCATCAGGGTCCACCAGGTGTTGTAGTTCACGAAGAGCCGCTGCTCCCTCGGTGTGGCCTGGATGGAGGCGATGTAGTCCTGGAAGCGCTGAGCGACCCGCCCCGGCTCCGCGACGCCGAGGACCGCGGTCTTACTCACGAAGCGGTCTGTCGTGCGGCCCGGATAGTGAGTGAGCTTCACCGCGCCGTTGGCGAAGGCATTGTGGCCGCCTGGGAACTCCAGCCCCCAGAACGTGTCGTCGAGGAGCACGGGCTGGCCAAAGCCCTGGCCCGCCGCCTTGCCCTCGACACCAACAATCCAGGCATCCACCTGGCGGATCGGGAGCGGCTTGGGAGCGCTCAGCCTCAGGTCGCGGCCCACGCTTGCGTTTGCGCCGCCGAGGGCGCCGTAGGAGAGGCTAAGCTGAAGCCCCTCGTCCTTCTTCTCGAACTGGAGTTCAAGCGACTCTACTCCCATGGGCATCAGTATGTGCTCTACAACATCTCTGAAGGCGAAGTCCGCCATGCGAAGGGGCTGCCGCCCCTCGATGCCGATAGCGAAGTCGTCCGACTTGATAGGGATGGCGCGTTTCGCCAGCTTGTTGACGACCTCGGTGAGCGTGCAGCGTGCGTCGGCGACGCGGAAGCGCAACTCCAGGGCCTTGGTGCCAAAGATGATCTCGTTCTCCGAGCGCTTGAGATAGGAAGGCTCGGGCGGATCGGCTGCCGCGACGCCGCCGAGCAGGACGAGGACACACAGCAACGTCATTGTCTTCACGATCGGTTGCTCCGCGAAGAACGCCTTGCGACTTGTCGCTTGCCCCGAGGCTAGCCGACGAGCGCGATCCTATCGCTCGCGTGCGGCAGTGTCAAGAGGGGCCGCGCCGCAGGCTGGGGCGCCTGGCCGCTACAATCCAAAGCGGTCTCAAGCGACCGCACTCCGACAGGCTAACGCACGTGTTGAAGGGCGCTGCCAGTCTGCGCGCTCGCCTCTTGGCACAGGCTCCAACCCGGTCCTACCCACGACAGAGAGCATGGTGTCCAATTGAGTGCGTCAGCCTGTCGGAGTGCGGCGGCTCGACGCCGCTGTGGGCTCGCCAACCCAAGCCCAGTCAGCCCAGGCTTCTCAGTTCGGCGAGGAGCTTGGCGGCGAGTTGGGGATGGGTCGAGCGGACGAATTCGATGCGGCCGCGGAGGGCGTGGGCGAAGTGGGGGTGCTTGTCGCGGTTCTGGGCGTCGAGGCCGGTCTTGCGGGCGTTGTGGAGGATGGCGCGAAGCCGACGGCGATAGGCCCGCGGGACGCGGGGGCCGTCGTTGACGACGAGGCCCGTGACCTTCTGGCGTGCGCCGCGCCGGGCGAGGTGGGTCTTGTCCTTCTTGAGCTTGAAGCCTTCCGCCTTGACGATCTTCTGGAGTAGGGGGAGGAAGCGCTTGAGGGAGCGCTCGAATGCCGCGTCGCCGCTGAACGTCAGGTCGTCGGCATAGCGGGTGTAGGTGCAGCCGAACTTGGCGGCGAGGCCGGCCAGCCGCAGGTCGAGGTGCCGGCAGGCGAGATTGGCGAGGGCGGGGCTGGTGGGCGCGCCCTGCGGGAGCATGCGGTGCCGCTGGCCGCCGACGAACTCGCGCACCTTCGCCGCCGGCTTCACCGTGCACAGCATCGCAAGCGGAATGGCCACCTCCTCGCCGTAGCCGAGCGACTGGAAGATGCCGCGCACGCGGCGATAGGTGACGGACGGGAAGAAGTTGTCCAGGTCGAGCGTCACCACAATGTCCTTCCCCGTGTGGGGCGCGGCGTTCGTGTGGATTGAGCGGCCGGCGATGAAGCCGTGGGCGGGGTCCTCGGCGAAGGTCTTGGCCAGAATCTCGCGGCGAATCCAGTGTTGGGCGGCCTTCAGCTTGGCCTTGGGCGCGTAGAGCACGCGGTAGCCGCCGGAGCGCTTGGGCACGGCGAAGGCCGTGTAGTGTGGCGGCTCCTTCTTCCTCTCGGGCAAGGCCAGCCAGTCAAGAGTGCCACGCGGGATGCCGAGCGCGGCGGCCAGTTCCTCTCGGCTCGCCAGATTCGGCAGGCCGTTCTCCGCCAGAAGCTCGGGACGGTGTGCGGCGGTGGCGCGAAGCCTCATGCGTCCCTTGCCGCTGCCGGGCGGGATCGGTTCGCCGGTCTTGGGGTTCCGCATCCTCACGAAGGGGTCGCCCACAACTCGCGCTGTCCTGCGGCCGGTCAACGCCCGGAGCACGATCCAGGCGGCGATTAGGGCGACGACAATCCAGAACACACTCACCGCCAGATTCCCTCTTCAATCTGTGATCTGGAATCTGGAATCTGGGATCCGCGAAGCGGGGGCGGGGAGGGCTTTACATCGCTCTCCTGCGCCGGAAGTGCCAGGAAATTCGCAGAATTTCCTGCACTTCCTGCTGGCGTGAAGCGAGCTAAGGCACGTCCGCGGCGTATCGCCGCAGCGACACTTGCGTGTCGGCTAAAGCCGCGCTCCCCGCCCCAGGCTCCGCCTGTCAGAGGACGATGGATGGCACTCTAGCGCCGGGAGGCTGCCTTGTCAAGCCCGCAGGAGTTGGCAAGTGGGAAAGCGGGAAACGGGATACGCCGAGACAGGGGCGGGGGGTTGGGGGGGTAGAAGGCCGAAGGCCAGACCCCCCAATGCCAGGACGGGCGTGCGCGGGAGACTTGCATCGCGGCGGGGGAGAGGTGGGGAGGCCATGCTCGAGGGGCCAGATCGGCACCCAATGGACGCCAGGCAGTACCAGGCAGTACGTGAAAGAATCGTAAATGCCTCTGCCGCCAGGAGTTGCGGCACGTACTGCCCGGCGATGGCTCGGGCCGGCGTCATAGGGTGGGGGAGGAGGTTGGAGGACAAGGAACGAGAGACAAGGACGAGGGACGAGGAGGAGGGCGATTGGGGTGGCGCCCCCCCGTCGAGCCGCGGTGGGCGCGCGAGTGAGCGACTCTGGCCGACTCTGAGCGACACTGAGCCGGAATGGCGAGAATCGCCAAACGGCGATTGAGCAACACTGAGCGACACTGGGCGACACTGGGCAAGGGCCTCGCGGCTTTGGGGGGGGGCGCAGGAGCGGTCGAATGGACGAGCCACAAGAAATTACACCTTTTCACATCTCCATGCCCTCAAGGGAGTTGAACCGGCCATGTGCTCATGCTACATTGACAAGGGAGATGCTCGGCATACCACGTGCCATGCGAAAGGAAGGACCATGACTTCCGTGACCCGAATGGCGCTCGCCCTGCTCCTCTCCGCCCTCGCGGCGGGGGCGGGGGAGGAGCCCAAGGCCCCCGCCGGCGAGGCCGACGTCGCGTTCAACCTCGCCAACGGCTTCATGGCCAACAAGGAGTTCGACCTTGCGATTGACGCCTACGCCCGCCTGCTGAAGGCCCACCCGGACTTCCCACAGGCCGCGGTAGCGCTCTACCGCCAGGGCTGGTGCCTCCACGCGGCGAAGCGCTACGCCGAGGCCGTCCCCGTCTTCCGCCGCTTCCTCAAGGACTTCCCCGATGCGGAGGAACTGCCCAAGGCCCTCCACCTCCTGGGCGACTGCTATCTGAAGCAGGACAAGCTGGCCGAGAGCGCCCAGGCGTTCCTCGACCTGGTGGCACGCTCGCCCAAGTACCACCTGGCCCCCGATCTCCTCTACCGCGCGGGCGAGGCCCTCTACAAGCTCAAGGAGTACGACAGGGCCGCCAAGGCCTACGCCCAGCTCGCGAGCAACTACCCCGACTACCAGAGCGCGGACTACGCTCACTACTCGCTCGGCTGGTGCCGGATGCAGCTCAAGGACCCCAAGGGCGCCGCCGAGGCGTTCCGGGTCGTCCTCGCCAAGTTCCCCAAGTCGGAACTCGTCCCTGAGTCCCAATACAAGCTCGGCGACGCGCTGCTCGAGCAGAAGGCCTACGCGGCGGCCGTCGCCGCCTTCCAAAAGGTGCTCGACGAGTCCCCAGACAAGTTCGGCGACGTCGCGCTCCTCGGCATCGGCCGCGCCTGCTTCGAGCAGGAGAAGTTCGCCGACGCCGCCCAGGCATTCCGGCAACTCGTCGCCCGCTTCCCCAACAGCCGCGAGAAGAACCAGGCCCTCCTCGACGCCGGGAACAGCCTCTACAGCGCCGGCGACGCGGCCGGCGCCCTCAAGGCATTCGACGAACTCCTCGCCGCCAAGCCCGCGCCTGCCCTGGCTGAGGGCGCGCGCTACGCCCGCGCCCACGCACTCCTCAAGCTCAACAAGCCTGAGGAAGCCATCGAGGCCTTCACCGCCTCCCTCACCGCGCCCAGCCTCGCCGACATCCTGCCGCGCGTGACCTACAACCTCGCCGAGGCCTGCTTCGCCGCCAAGCGCTACGGCGAGGCCGCCAAAGCCTATGCCACCGTCGTCGAAAAGCACCCCGACGCGGCCATTGCGGCCGACGCCCTGAGCGCCCTGGCCTTCTGCCGGCGAGACATGGGCAACCTCCCCGAAGCCATCCAGGCCGCACAGCAATTCGTCAAGAAATACCCGCCCGACCACCCGCTCTTCAAGCCCACGCTCTTCGCCCTCGGCGACTTCCAGTTCGCCCACAAGGCATTCGCCGACGCCAAGGCCACCTTCCTCCGCCTCGCCGAACTCGGGCCGCCCGCCAAGAAGGCCGACTGGACTCTCTACCACCTCGGCTGGTGCCACCGCGAACTCAAAGAGCCCGACGAGGCGGCAACGGCCTTCACGAAGCTCGTCGCCGACCACCCGAAGAGCGACCTCGCGCCCGAGGCCCTCTGCCTCCTCGCCCACATCGCCGACGAGGCGAAGAGGCCCGACCAGGCCGCCGAGCACTACACCCGCTGCCTCAAGGACTATCCCAACAGCACCCACGCCCCCCTCGCACTCCTCGACCTCGGTCTCCTCGAGTTCAACCGCAAGCGCTTCCCCGAGGCCGCCAAACACCTCGCCGCCTTCCTCGACAAGTACCCCGCTCACCCCAGCCTGCCCGAGGCACGCCTCCACCTCGCCGAAGCCCTCTACGAGACCAAAGCCCACGGCGAGGCCATCAAGCACTTCTCCGCCTTCCTCGACAAATCCCCCGACCACAAGCTCGCCACCCGCGCCCGCGACGGCCTGGGCTGGTGCTACCGCGACCTCGGCCAGCTTCGATTGGCCCTCGACGCCTTCACCGCCGTCGCCACCCAGGACGCCAAGGGCGAGCTCGCCCCCCGAGCCCTCTTCGCCGCCGCCACCATCCGCATAGACCAGAAGCAGCCGGCCGACGCGGCCAAGCTCTTCGCCCAGGTCGCCGCCGACTACCCCAACCACAAGCTCGCCATCGAGGCCCTCTACCGCGCCGCCTCCGCTCTCCTCGCCGCCGACCAGTTCGACGAAGCCGCCAAAGGCCTCCAGGCGTTCCTCGACAAGAACCCGAAGAGCGAGTACGCCGACGACGCTCTCTCCGACCTCGCCTGGGCGAACCTCAAGCTCAACAAGCCCGACGGCAAGCTCGCCGCCCTCAACCGCCTGCTCAAGGAGTTCCCCGAAAGCCCCCTCATCCCCGGCGCCCACTTCCTCCTCGGCGAGCACGCCTTCGAGGCCAAGCAATACCCCGAGGCGGCGACCCGCTACGAAGCCTGCGCCAAGGCCGCCAAGGGAGACGAGTTGGCCAAAGCCCTCTACAAGCTCGCCTGGAGCCACTACCACGCCGAAGAGCTCGAGAAGGCCGCGGCGGCCTTCGCCGACCTCGTCGCCAAAGCACCCCGAAGCCCCTTCATCGCCGAAGCCCACTACATGGCCGGCACCCTCCTCCAGAAACAGGGCAGGCACGACGACGCCCTCGCCGCCTTCCGCAAGGCCCTCGACGCCAAGCCCCAGCCGGACTATGAGGAGCGCGCTCTCTTCCAGATCGCCGAGTGCCACCGCGCCCTCGGCAAGTGGGCCGACGCCCTCAAGCAGTACCAGGCCACGCTGGAGAAGTTCCCCGAAGGCGAGACGAAGCTCGACGCCCTCCACGGCATCGGCCTCGCCAGCCAGCACTTGGGCGCCTACGCCGACGCCGAGGACGCCTTCAAGAAAGTCATCGCAGCCACCAAGAGCGACCTGGCGGCCCGCGCCCAGTACGGCCTCGGCGAGTGCGACTTCCTCCGCGGCAACTTCAAGGACGCCCTCGCCAAGTTCCTCGCCGTCGAGATCACCTACGCCTACGACAAGTGGCGCGCCGCCAGCCTCCTCAAGGTCATGGAATGCCACGCCAAGCTCGGCAACCCCGAGCGCGTCCGCTTCTACGGCGCCGAACTCCTCAAGAAGTTCCCCACCAGCGAATGCGTCCCCGCCGCCCGCAAGCTCCTCGAAGCCCTCGACGCCCCCCCGCCCAACAAGGCCCCCGCCCTCAAGAAGGCCGAGTAGCACAAGCGGCTGGCGGCGCGCGAGTATGGCCCCGAGCTCTCGTAACTATCTCCCTCCCCGTCTTCTCGTCCTCGTCGTCGTCCTCGTCGTCGTCGAGTCCGCAGGCTTTCCCCCTTCCCCATTCGACGACGAGGACGACGACAACGACGACGATTCGGGAGGCCCCCTGGCACCAAGATTGGGGGCCATACTCGCGGCAGCCCCCGCGGGCGCGGCCCTGCCCGGGGGCACCCGCTCCGGCCGGGCTGACATCCACCTGCGCCCCATCCGCCCGCGACCCTCCAGCCAGGGCAGGGGCCATAACTGTAGGCAGCGGGGCGAGCCCCTGGCCGCACGCCCAAACGAGTTTGGGCGTAGCACCCGCGGTTCTCCCCAAGAGCACAAGGGGGGTGCCACCCACAAAAGACACCCGCTGTCTTTTTCTGGCCCCTGTAGGCTAGAGCAGCCGTAACAAACTGAAAAAACAGCACTTATGTCCGTCGGAGCACACGGGATGGAACAAAAGACAGCGGGTGTCTTTTTCAGACTAGGACTTCGCGGGACGGCCACGAGGTCGGAGCGTCTTGAGTAGACCGAGGCGTTCAGCAACCATGAGTGCCCACCCATCCGCACCATACGGCCGACCCCGGGACAAGCAGTCCCTGAGCGCTGCGACCTCATCATCGGTGAGGGCGGCGTTGACCTTCTCCACCCAGTCGCCTGGCAAGGGCAATGGGCCATCACTCAGCAGTGCCCGCTCGTCGGCAGTTCCCCGCAACCTCCGGTAAAGGCTACACCAACGCCAATCCTCCGCGCGAACGACCAGCCCAGCGCGCATCGCATTACGCTCGACGTAGCGGCAGACGGTGAGGTAATGGGCGTCCGACTGGACCGGGAACGCCTTGTACCGCCACTGGTAGACGTGGCCATGTCCCATGGTCTCGTGGAACCCGCGCCACCTCTTGGCATGGGTCATGGTGAGCCAATGCATGAACTCGGAGAGGTCCCTAGCCGCCCTCGGCCACAGGACGAAGTGCCAGTGGTTCGGCATCAAGCAGTAGGCAATCGTCCGCATCGCCACCTGCTCGTGCGCCTGCTCCAGGACCTTCTCGAAGGCCGCGTAGTCCCTTGCTTCCTCGAACAGGCGCACCCCGGGGGTCGCCCGGTTGAAGGCATGGAAGACGACCTCACTCGCGGCCTCTCGCTAAG
>VGYV01000060.1 GCA_016872855.1 Planctomycetota bacterium | reverse complement strand
CAGGGGCGGGTCTAGTCTTCCGTTCCTGTCCCGAAGGGACAACAGGATTTAGCCGGCGGCTTCAGCCGCCGGAACCGTGGGCACACCACCGCCCAGTCCCGAAGGGACGGCAGAACGCGCGCCTGCCAGGGGCCGTGGCCTCTCTGTCGTCCCTTCGGGACTTGCCATGATTCCGCCGCCGGGATCCGGCGGCTGAAGCCGCCGGCTAAGTTCTGCCCTCCCTATGGGAGGAAAACGATAGGCCGCCAGAAGGTTGTCCCCTTATTTGTGGGGAGCTGTACTTAGTGGCGACCAAGGGTGCCAGCAAGGATGCCAACTCGCGCCATAGGGGTTGGCATTCTTGCCCGCGCGTGGCCACAATGGCGCGGGCCTGGGGCGGCTTCGCCAGAGGCCGTTTCTGGGCCTTGCGCAGCCCGAGGAGCGCCGGAGAGGCGGAATCTGTAAGTCCAGTGTATGAATAGACTTGCAAACACCGCGCCTGCTACGAGGCGGGCCAAAGGTGTCACAGGTCTAATGAGGCCCTCCGGAGCGATTCTAGGGGCATTTGCGGCGGTTTTTTCCGGACGCTTCGTAAGTGATTGGTATCTAGGCACTTAGCAGTTGAATATAACGGTACAGTGGCCCCTCATCGCGCATCCAGCAGCTCCCGGTAGAGGGTGTCGAGCTGCGCGACCATGGTCTGCCAGCGAAAGCGCTCGCGGCAGAGCTCGCGCCCCTTCGCCGCCATCCCCGCAGCCTGCTCTCGGTTCTCAATGATCTCGCAGAGGGAGACGACGAGACCTTCGACCGACTTGGGGGGAACCAGGTAGCCCGTCTCCCCGTGGATCACCACCTCGCGGGCGCCATCCACGTCGAATGACACCACGGGCTTTCCCGCCAGGAGCGCCTGGGGCAAGACCCGCGCCAGCCCCTCGCGCAGCGAGGCGTGGACCAGGGCATCCATCGCCGACAGGTAGGCCGGCACCTGGCTCGCCGGCACCAGGCCGGCGAAGACAATCCAGTCCCTCACCCCCAGCCGCTTCGCCTGGGCCTCCAGCGTCCCCCGCAGAATGCCGTCGCCGACGAAGAGGAAACGAACGTTTGGGTGCGCGTTCCGGATCCGCTTGGCCGCCTCGACGACGTATTCGTAGCCCTTCAGCTCGAAGAGGCGCGCAACCTTGCCGATGACAAATTCGTCCTCGCCGATGCCCAGGCGGTGCCGCATCGCCCGCCGCTGCCAGTCGCACTCAAGGAACGCCTCGGCCTCCATGCCGCTATAGACCGTGACGAACTTCGAGCGGTCCGCCACCCCCGCGGCCACCGCCTGCTCCGTCATAGCGTCAGCCACGCACACGATCTTGTCGCTCCACCTCGCCGCCTTCCGCTCCAGCCACACATAGAGCCGGTTCTTCCAGCCCCTCTCGTAGGGGTGGAAGGGCAGGCCGTGAATGGTGTGCACGACCACCGGGACGCGCTCTGCGCGTGCGGCGTAGCGGCCGAGGATGCCCGCCTTCGAGCTATGGGTGTGGACGATGTCGGGGCGGAGGTCGCGCAGGATGCGGCGTAGCTTTCGCGCCGCCACCCAGTCGCGCCAGGGGTGGATCGCCCGCCGCATCTCGGGCACCACAATCACCCGCAGGCCCAGCTTTTCGGCCTCGGTCAACAGCTCCCCTTCCGGCCCCAGCGCCGGCCCTGTCACCAGCGTGACATCGTAGTCGGGCCTCTCATGCAGCCCGCGGCAGGTGAGCAGCGTATTCTCCTGCGCCCCGCCGAGAATCATCCGCGTGATCGCATGCACCACCTTCGTCTTCACTCGTCCTCGTCCCTCATCAACCGCCCCTCCCGAAGGTTCCAATACCTTCGGGAGGGTACGGGCATCACTGTCGCTCACCAGGTGCGGGGATTACCCTCCCGAACGTATTGGAACGTTCGGGAGGGAGTCTCCTTCGTACTCGACCGACATGAGGCACAGGCCCTTGGCGGGCGCGGTGCGGCCGGCGAGGGCGCGGTCGCGCGACGCCAGCAGCCGCGCCACATCCTCGGGCGGACGCTTGCCCGCTCCGACCTCGATCATCGTGCCCACCATCGCCCGCACCATGTTATAGAGGAAGCCGTTCGCCGTCACCCAGTAATCGAGCCGCTCCCCCTCCTGAAGCCACTCGCTGCGGAGGACTGTGCGAACTGTCCCCTCCCCTTCCGAATGGCTCTCGAAGGCCGCGAAGTCGTGCTCGCCGAGGAAGAGCGCGGCGGCCTGCCGCATCGCCCCCAAGTCGAGGGGAAAGCGATGCCAGTGGACGAATGAGCCGCCTACCGCTGGCCGCACTGGGCGGCAGACGATGGCGTAGCGATAGGTCTTGCGCTTCGCCGAGTAGCGGGCGTGGAAGCCCCCCGCCACGTCCTCGGCCCGCAACACCGCGATGTCATCGGCCACGTTCGCGTTGATCGCGTGGACCAGCCGCTCGGCGGGGATGGCGCTGCCCGTACGGAAGTTGGCCACCTGGCCGAGCGCATGCACCCCCGCATCGGTGCGCCCTGAGCCGTACAGCGTCACCTCGTGCCCGACGACGCGCGCGAGCGCCTCCTCCAGCGCCTGCTGCACCGTCGGCGCGTTCGCCTGCCGCTGCCAGCCGTGGTAGCGCGTCCCATCGTACTCGATGGTCAGCTTCACGTTTCGCTCTCGTGCCTCGTCGCCCATGCCTGCATCATACGGCCTGCCCGCCGCCAGGTCAAGGTGCCCTAGGCAGGCGCTCACCGCTGGCCTGCGCTCCCGGCGAGCCCAAGACTGCCTGAAGGCAGGACTCCAAACGAAGGCGTCCTGGTTCGGAGTCCTGCCTTCAGGCAGTCTTCTCTCCTGCCAATGTCAGGGCGTGACGTCCCTGCCGGTTGCGCGGGGCTTTGGGGAAGGGTATACTTGGACGAGAAGATGCCTCTCTTGAGGTGCCAGTGCATGCCCACAGCGACTCCGCCGTCGCGGCGCTTCCCTGTGTGGGAGACCGTGGCGATCCTGCTCGCCCTCGCGTCGCTGTGGCCCGCTTACATCCTGAACCTCGAAGGCCCGGTGTGGCGGCCGCTGTGCTATGTGATGTTGGGCGTGATGGTGGTCGTCCTCATCCGCCGCCTCCTGGCCTTCGAGCGGCTGAAGGAGGAGGCCGACAGGGCGCGGCGAGAGAAGGGCTGCCAAGAAGTTCAAGGGCGCGACCGCCTTCCGTGGGAACCAAGGGACTGAGGAGAGCCACGAGCATCGAGCCACGAGCGAAGCCTCCGAATCCGTCGTTCTTGCGGCTCGCTGCTCGCCGCTCGCGGCTCGCAGCTTATGTGCGGCATCTGTGGCATCTACCACCGCGACCCTTCCGCGGCCGTCTCCCGCGAGACCCTGCGGGCGATGATCGCGCGCCTGCGCCACCGCGGGCCGGATGATGCGGGCACCTTCCTTCGGGGCGAACTGCCGGCGGCTGGGGGACCGGGGGACACGGCGGGCACCAGCCTTGCTGGTCCAGCCAGCCGTGCCACACCCGGGCTCAACGTTGGGCTGGGGATGGCCCGCCTCTCGATCATTGACGTGATGGGCGGGCACCAGCCGATGAGCAACGAGGACGGCTCGGTGTGGGTCGTCTTCAACGGCGAGGTCTACAATTTCCGCGAGCTGAAGGGCGAGCTGCTGGAGCGCGGCCACGCCTTCCGCTCCCACGCCGACACCGAGGTGATCGTCCACCTCTACGAGGAACTCGGCGAGCGGGTGGTCGAACGCCTTCACGGGATGTTCGCGTTCGCGCTGTGGGACGAGCGGCGCGAGCAGCTCCTCCTCGCCCGCGACCGGTTGGGCAAGAAGCCGCTCGTCTACCACGACGACGGCGCCCGCATCGCCTTCGCCTCCGAGCTTCAGGCCCTGCTCGAAGCCCCAGGCATCACCCGCGCCGTCTCCCCCGAGGCACTCGACCTCTATCTCACCTACCAATACGTCCCCGCGCCCCTCACCATCTTCGAGGGTATCCGCAAGCTCCCCCCCGCACACTACCTCGTGGCCTCGAAGGGCGGCACGCGCATCGAGCGCTACTGGGACCTCCCGACCGCTGTGGGCGGGGCGTCCCTGCCCCGCGCGTCTGATGCCTCCGCCTCCCCTGCCTGCCTGCGCGAGCGGCTCGATGCGGCGGTGAAGATGCGGCTGGTGAGCGACGTGCCCCTCGGGGCCTTCCTCAGCGGCGGCATTGACTCCACCATCGTCGTCGGCCTCATGGCACGCCACATGCGGGAGCCTGTCAAGACCTTCTCCATCGGCTTCGGCCAGCCGAAGTACGACGAGCTGAGCTACGCCCGCCTCGCGGCGGAACGCTTCGGGACCGACCACCATGAGTTCGTGGTCGAGCCGAAGGCCATCGAGGTCCTGCCCCTCCTCGTCCGCCACTACGGCGAGCCCTTCGCCGATTCCTCCGCCATCCCGACCTACTACCTGGCGCAGAAGACGCGGGAGCACGTGACCGTCGCGCTCTCGGGCGACGGGGGGGACGAGGGCTTCGGGGGCTACGAGCGCTACGCGGCGATGGCCCTGGGCGCCCGCTACGACGCGCTTCCTCGCCCATTGAGGTGCGTCGTGCGGGGCCTCGCCCGCGCCCTGTTCGGCCGCGTCTCGACCGCCGAGCCGAAGAGCCGCGGCCGCCGCCTCCGCCGATTCGTCGAGGCCCTCTCGCTCCCCCAGGTCGAGCGCTACGTCCAGTGGATTGCCTACTTCAAGCAGGCGGACAAGGGCGAATTGTACACTGGTGCGTTCGCAGAGCGTTTGGGCCGGGACATTTCCGATTTCCAATTTCCGATTTCCGATTTGGGCTTGAAATCGGCAATCGGCAATCGGCAATCGGCAATGGCAGCGGATGCCGCTGCACGCTACCTCGCCGCCGAGTTCGCCAAAGCCGGCGGCCTCGACGCCGCGGCGGCCACGGCCCGCGTGGATGCCGCAACCTATCTACCGAATGACATTCTGACGAAGGTTGACATTGCGAGCATGGCCAACTCGCTCGAGGTCCGCTGCCCCTTCCTCGAGCCCGACGTGCTCGGCTTCGGGCTGTCGCTCCCCACGCGGCTCAAGCTGGGGCGGCTGGGCATCTCGACGAAGAAGTTCCTGCGGGCTGCCTTCGCCGACCTGTTGCCGCCGGCGATACGGACGCGGGGCAAGATGGGCTTCGGCGTGCCCATCGCACACTGGCTGCGGGGCGAGTTGCGCGACTACGCCCGCTGCATCCTCCTCTCGCCCGAATGCCTCGCCCGCGGCTACTTCCGCGAGGAGACGGTTCGCCGCCTCCTTGACGAACACCAGTCCTCCCGCGCCGACCACGCCGACCGCCTCTGGGCACTCCTCAACCTCGAGCTCTGGCACCGCGAGTTCCTGCCATGAGTGCACTTGACAACGCGCCCCGGATTCCGTATTTCTATTGTTGCCATGGGGGCGCATCGCGGCCTGGGGGTGACAGATGACCGCGGCACAGCATTCCGACCCGATCCTGAGCGAAGTTCTCAGCCGGCTTGTGGACGCGTTCAGTCCCGATGCGGTGTACCTATTTGGCTCCCGTGCGCGGGGCGGGGCGGATGCTGACAGCGACTACGACCTCCTGGTCGTGGTTCCGGACGCGGCACCGCCCGAGCGACGGCAGGCGAGACTTGCGTACCAGGCCCTTCGCGGCACGGGCGTCGCCGCCGACGTCTTGGTGTGGACCCGCTCGGCCTTTGACTGCCGCCTGCACCTGCGGGCATCGCTCCCTGCCACAGTGGTGCGGGAGGGGAGGCTCCTCTATGCCGCATGACCCTGTTCGCGTCGCCGATACCAGGGCCTGGGTCGAGAAGGCACTCGTGGACTTCCGGGGCGCGGAGGCCGACGTGGCCGCCTCGCCGCCTGTCATCGAGGACATCTTCTTCCACGCTCAACAAGCTACGGAGAAGATGCTCAAGGCGTTCCTCACATGGCACGACCGCCCGTTCCGGAAGACACATGCCATCGAGGAACTCGGCGAACTCTGCCTCGTAGTAGACCCGACACTCAGGGAACTGGTGGACCGCGCCGTCCCCCTCACCGAGTACGCCTCGAAGTTCCGCTACCCCGGGGTTATGGAGGTCGCCGACCTGGACGAGGCGAAGGCTGCTCTGACTGTGGCCAGAGAGGTCTTCGATGCGATCGCCGCCCGCCTCCCCGCGGAGACGCGTCCATCCCGATAGCGTCCGCGTCATGCCGAGCAAGCCACCAGGCTCACGCAGGCGCCGCAGGGGTCGGCGGAGTTGACGAGGAGGGTGCGGAGGGGCCTCTGGAGGGGTTCCCCGCCGGGGAGGAAGTGGCCTTCGAGGCAAGCCAGGGCCGCGGCGAGGGACATCCCGCCCCCCGCGCCCATCGCCTCGCCGAGCAAGCCCTTGACCGAGATGAGGGCGGGCGAGATTGCCGATTTCCGATTGCCGATTGCCGATTTCAGACAGTCACCCCCAAACACGCTTCGCACGGCCTCGATTTCTGCACCATCCACCTCGGGCAGGCCACAGCCGATGCCGACGATGGCATCAACATCCGCCGGTCCAATGCCCCCACGCTCCATGGCCTCGCGCATCGAGCGGGCTAGTCCGTCAGCCACCGCCGGCAGGGATCGCGGTTCACCCTCCCCGGCCGCTGCTTGCAATCGGCAATCGGCAATCGGCAATCGGCAATTGCCGTCGCCCTGGCACGAGGCCCAGCCGAGGACACGGGCGAGGACCGGGGTGTTCCATTGCCGGGCCGACTCGGCGTCCTCGACGGCGACGACGGCGGCCCCCTCGCCGAGAAGCATGCCGCCCGAGGCGGGGTCGTAGGGCAGCGGCTCCCCCCCAGCGTTCAGCCCCCCGCGCAAGCAGTAGGCGTGGAAGATGGGTTCCGAGAGCGACTCCGCGCCGCCCGCCAACAAACGCTTCTCCTTGCCCAACGCCACGCGGCGGCAAGCATACTCGACCGCGGCCAGGCCCGACACGTGGCCGCTCGTGAGGCAGGCGTTGAAGCCGCGCAGCTTGAACTCGATCGAGGCCAGGCTGTTCGGCGCGTTCGCGTAGCTGTGGGTGAACGGCAGCGGGGAGACGAACTTCGGCTTGCCCTCGACCAGCTTCTGGGCGAAGAGCGCGAGGGAGTCCATGCAGCCCCAAGCCGTGCCGAAGACAAGCCCGACGCTCTCGTCGCCCGTCCAGTGGGCATCGCGCAGCGCCGAGGCGCAGGCGGCCAGGGTAAAGGCTGAGGTGCGGTCAATATAGGTCTTCGACGACTCGATGAAGTCGCCCAACTCCAGGTCGAGCACCTCGGCCCCGAAGCGGCAGGGGTAGGCGGAGGCGTCGAACGACGCAACCTCGCCGATGCCGCTCCTGCCCTCGCGCAGCGCCGCGCTCAGGGCCTCGAGCGACAGCCCGAGGGGGGTGATGCAGCCGACCCCCGTGATGACGACCTCGTTCCCGTTCATCCAATCGTCCTCGTCCCTCGTCCTCGCTCCTTCGGCCCGTGTGGGCGGGGCCTCCGTGCCCCGCGCGGGGCAGAGACGCCCCGCCCACAGAGAACTCCACGCGCGCGGACATGCGCGCCCTATCGCCCCTCCCAGCGCGCAAGCACGATGGCCGAGTTGGTTCCGCCTATCCCGTAGGCGTTGCAGAGGGCGAGCCGCACGTCGCACCTCCGGGCCTGGTTGGGCACGTAGTCCAAGTCGCACTCGGGGTCGGGCGTCTCGTAGTGGATGGTCGGCGGCACGATGCCGGTCTGAAGGGTCTTGATGGTGGCGATGGATTCGAGGGTGCCCGCCGCGCCGCAGGTGTGGCCGAGCATGGACTTATTGGCCGTGATGGCGAGCGTGCGGGCATGGGCGTTGAAGACAGCCTTGATCGCCGCCGTCTCGATCTTGTCGTTGTAGGGGGTGCCGGTGCCGTGGGCGTTGACGTGCTGGACGTCGCTCGGCTTCACGCCGGCGTCGTCGAGCGCGCCGCGCATGACGGCGATGATGCCCTTGCCGCTTGTGTCGGGCGCGGTCATGTGGAAGGCGTCGTTGTTCATCGCGTGGCCGAGGACCTCGGCGTGGATGGCCGCGCCGCGGACCTGGGCGGATTCGAGCGACTCGACGACGACGACGCCGGCCCCTTCGGAGAACATCGTGCCCTGGCGGCTCTTGTCGAAGGGGCGAATGGTCTCGGGCGTGATGGCGCGAAGGGCGCTCAGACCGCTGTAGGACATCAGGGCCAGCTCGTCGTAGCCGCCGGCGATGGCCCGCTCGCAGTGTCCCTCGCGGATGAGGTCAACCGCGTAGCCGATGGCTGCGACGCCCGAGGCGCAAGAGAGCGAGAGGGTTGCGGTCGGGCCGCGGAGGCCCCATCGCTTCACGGCGGCGACGACCGCGGCTTGGAAGTCGAACTCGTCGAGCCAGCGGGGATCGGGCTCTTCGCCGTGGGCCTGGGCAGCGATGAGCTTCTCGCCGTGCTCGCAACCACCGAAGTTCGTCGCCAGGACTATCCCGGCCGAGCGAAGGCCCTCCCCCTCCAGGCGGGCATCAGCGATGGCCTGCTCGATGGCGGCGAGGGCATACTGCTTCGCCCGGCTCGCCTCGGGGTCCGGCAGCGGAAAGCCCTTCACCTCCCCGCCGTTGGCGTTCCTGAAGGGGCTGGCATCGAAGTGCGTGATTGGCGCAAGCGCGCACCGCCCGGCACAAAGCCCATCCCAGAACTCGGCGACCGAGTTCCCGTTGGGGGCGATGGCGCCCAGGCCGGTGATGACGAGGCGGGGGGGCGGCGATGCCATTGGAGAAAGGGACCCAAGGGACAAAAGGGACGAAAGGGACAAAAGGGACCCAGGAACCTGCGGGGCCTCTTCATCCCTTGTGTCCCTTTGGTCCCTTTTGTCCCTTTCTTATCCTAGCCCCTGCGTTGCCGGCGATCAAGCCGACATGAGCACCCTCTTGAAAACGCCCACTGCCTCGATGATCTGCTCGCGGCTCACGTCGAGGTGGGTGACCAGGCGGATGCGGTAGGGGGCGGTGTCGTACATGAGCACGCCGGCCTTGGCCATCCGCTGTTTCAGCTCGGAAGCGGCCATTCCGGTGCGGCGGCAGTCGAAGAAGACCATGTTGGTCTCCACCTCGTCGGGGTTGAGGTCGAGGGTGTCAATCTCGGCCAGGCCGCGTGCGAGCAGGCGGGCGTTGGCGTGGTCGTCGGCGAGGCGGGCGACGTTGTGCTCGAGGGCATAGATAGCCGCCGCAGCCAGAATGCCGGCCTGGCGCATCCCGCCGCCGAACACTTTCCGCCAGCGGCGCGCCCGCTCGATGAACTCCCGCGGCCCCGCCACGACCGAGCCGACGGGGCACCCGAGGCCCTTGGAGAAGCAGAGCGTGGCCGAATCGCAGTGCCGCGTGTAGTCGGTCGGCCTGACCCGCTTCTCGACGCAGGCGTTGAGGAGGCGTGCGCCGTCGAGGTGGAGGCGAATGCCATGACGGCGGGCCACCTCGCCGATGGCGGCCGTGGTCTCGACGGGATAGATGGAGCCGCCCCCGCGGTTGTGGGTGTTCTCGATGGCGATGAGGGTGGTCGGGCCGTGGTGGACGTTTCTCGGGCGGATCCGGGCCTCAACCTGTTCGGCGGTCATGATGCCACGCTTGCCCTCGACGGGTGCGACCTGGACGCCGGACACTGCCGCGATGGCCGCGCTCTCGAGGTTGTAGCAGTGGGCGTTGAGGTCCACGATCATCTCGTCCCCCGCCTGCGTCCAGGTCTTGATCGCCACCTGGTTGGCCATCGAGCCGGAGGGGACGAAGAGGGACGCCTCCATGCCGTAGAGTTCGGCGCAGAGGGCCTCCAGGCGGTTGATCGTGGGGTCTTCGCGTGCCACGTCGTCGCCGACCTCGGCGTTGGCCATCGCCTGGCGCATGGCGGGGGAGGGCTTCGTGACGGTGTCGCTACGCAAGTCAATCGGCAGGTTCATGGCTCATGCCCTCGGGTAACGCAGGGGACGGAATCCCAGATTCCAGATTACGGATTCCAGATTGTGGAGCCCGGAGAGCGGGGCGAGCTGCGAAATGGGTCAGGTGCGCGGGGCAGCCGTTCGCGCAGTCGGAAGATCCGAAGCCCGCGACCGGCACCATCGCTCCCCGCCGGCGTTGCAGCGCCTGATTGAGCACGCACTCCTGGCGGCGCGTGGACGGGTACGGTACGGATGCCAGCAGCCGAGCGGCAGGGAGGGCGAGAAGGTGGTCAATGTGCCAATGGAGCTTCTTGGCCCGCCGCTGGTGGCGCGCGATGCGGGTGGCGAGGCCGTTCATCGCGCTGCCGCAGTAGACGTAGTAGCCCTTGGCAAAGCGGAAACGGCCCAGGCGCCCAACCTCCACCACGCTGTCTACCTCCAGTCGGATCACCAGGCAATATGCGCCGCTGTCGAGCACGGCCCTGCTCCAATCACGCGTCACGCGTCACGCGTCCTGCGTCGCCGCCTTGCGGCGTCACGGAGTGTGCGGACAGGAATGCGCGAATCATGTCGCACAAGTGCCGGGGACTCGCGCAAGCGCGGTAGCCGGTGGGCAGAGAGCGGAGGAAGCTCGAGCCATAGTTGCGCGTGAGCACGCGGCGGTCGAGGACGACGACGACGCCGGAGTCGGTCTTCGTGCGAATGAGGCGGCCCGCCCCCTGCTTGAATCTGATGACTGCGCTGGGCAGGGAGTAGTTGCGGAAGGAGCTGAGGCCACGGGCCTGCACCTCCTCGCACCGGGCCTGCACCACGGGCGCCGTGTGGACGGCGAAGGGCAGCTTGGTGATCACCAGGCAGCTCAGGGATTCGCCAGGCACGTCCACCCCCTCCCAGAAGCTGTCGGTGCCGAGGAGGACGGAGGTGGTGTCGCGCTTGAAGATGTTGGTGATGGCCCGGCGCTCGCCATCGAAGCCCTGGCCGAGGACGAGGATGCCCTCGGCCTCCAGAGCGGCCTTGAGCTTCGGATACGCCTCGTTGAGCATCGAGTAGGCAGTGAAGAGGCCGAGGCCCCGCCCGCCGCTGGCGCGGAAGATGTCAATCAGCAGCTTGCCCACACCGGCCGAGAAGGCCCCCTCCTCAGCATCGGGCTCGGGCAGGAAGTTGGGCACCAGCACCAGCATCTGACGGCTGTAGTCGAAGGGGGAGCCCACGTCCTCCTCCACCAGCTTCGCCTTGTCCATTGCGTCCAGGCCGATGCGGTCCTTGAGGAATGCGAAGCTGCGCCCCGCCGTCAGCGTGGCCGAGGTGAAGATGATCGTGTCCTTGCGGTCGTAGAGGAGTTCCTTTAGCTTCGGCCCCACGCGAATGGGCGCAGCGGCGACGCGGTACGACGGCCTCTTGCGGCCGGTGCGCTCGATCCAGTAGACATATGTCTCGTCGTCCCCCGCCACCAGGAAGTCCAGCGTCTCCTGAAGCTCGGCCAGGCTGCCCGCGATGCCGCGCAGGTCGTAGACGGATTCGGCGCGGTAGGGGAAGTCGCGCTCGATCATCAGCTCCAGGCTCTCCGCGAGGCGTTCGACGCGCTTCCGCAGGCCGGCGATGGCGGAGACGGTCGCCTTCTTCTCGACCTCCACCGGCTCCCAATGCTTTGGGTTGCGGGACTTGGCGTCGTAGCGGACGGCCTCGGCGTCGGTCCGGGCGGCGGCGAAGACCCACTCGATGGCCTGGAGGAAGCCGTCAAGGCGGTTCTGCACCTCCTCCACGTCGGCACAGGCGTCCACGATAAAGCCGTCGAGGGCCTCTTCGTCGGGCGTGAGGTCGCGCTCGCGGCCCTTCTTCATGCGGTAGCGGATGCTGGGGAGGAGGCCGCGCTCGGGGGCGCCCTTGTCGCGGCGGAGCAGGCGGCGGAGGAGGCGGGCGACCTGCCAGCGCTCGACCTCGCGGGCCAGGAACTCGGTCGCCGCGTCCTCGAGGTTGTGGGCCTCGTCGAAGACCACGTGGGCGTAGGGAGGGAGGACGACGCTCTCCATGCCCAGCTCGGCGAAGACGACGGCGTGGTTGGCCACAACGATGTCGGCGAGCATCGAGAGGGCGCGAGCGTTCTGGAGGAAGCAGTGGCGGCGCTCGCGGCAGTTCGGCCCTGCGCACTCCTCACCCGACGCGCAGAGCTTCGGCCAGAGGTCGAACTGGCGGAACCCCAGGAAGCCGTTGGCCTCGGCGACGTCGCCCGTCTCGGTGTCCGCCGCCCACACGAGGAGGGCGAGGAGGGCGACCCGCTCCTCCTCGCTCAGCTCCCGCTCGGCCTCTTCGAGCATGTAGAGGAGCTTACGGACACACAGGTAGTTCGCCCGCCCCTTGATGAGCGCCGCCTCGAAGGGTACGCCGAGCGCCTGCTGGATGAGCGGGATGTCCTTGAAGAAGAGCTGCTCCTGAAGGTTCTTGGTGTTGGTCGAGATGACGATCTTATCGCTGTTCTCGCGCGCCCAATGGATGGCCGGGACGAGGTATGCGATGGACTTGCCGACGCCCGTGCCGGCCTCGACGAGGAGGTGCCGCCCCTCGTTGAACGCCTCGGCGACGAGTTCGGCCATGCGAACCTGCTGGGGGCGGAACTCGTAGCCTGGGAGCTTCTGGCTAAAGAGGCCGCCCTGGCCGAGGAGGGCCTGGATGCGCGGCACATCGAGCCGCTTGGGGGGTGGACGCTTCGCGGGGTCGGACTCCTTGCGGGCGCTGCGGGCGGCCTCAATCACGCTCCCGAAGTCACGCAGCCGCTTGCGGAAACTGGGCGCCGCGACCTCGAAGGGGCCGGTCAGGCGTCGGGCCTCGGCCTCCAGGAACAGGTGGCGAGCCGGCCAGGCGGTGAGGCCCGACATGGCGCTCAGCGCAGCCACGACCTCGAAGGGCAGCTCGTCGAGCCGCTCGCGGAGCTTCTGCCAGAGGGGCACGAGCACGCGGGCGTCGTCCAGAGCCCTGTGCCGCTCGCCCACGGGCAGGCCGAGCGTGAGCACCATCGTGTCCAGGTCGTGGTGCTCCAGGGCGGGATACAGGATGCGGCACAACTCGAGCGTGTCGAGGGCAGTATTCTGGAAGTAGCCGTCGCTCTTCTGCTTGAGGAAGCCGACGTCGAAGGGGGCGTTGTGGGCGACCACCGTGTCGTCGCCCACGAAGCGCAGGAACTCGGCCAACACGGCGCGGCTCGGCGGCTGCCGCCGCAGCTCGGCGTCTTTGATCCCCGTCAGCTTCGTGATCGTCAGCGACAGCGGCCGCCCCGGATTCGCCAGGCGGCTGAACTCCCCCTCCACCTTCCCGTCAGCCACGCGCACGGCGGCGAACTCGATGATCTCCTCAACGGCAGGGTCCAGCCCCGTCGTCTCGAGGTCAATGAACACCAGCCGCCGGTAGCTGGGATTGCCGATTTGCGATTTCCGATTTGCGATTTCAGACCCATCCTGTCACGCGTCACGAGTCATGGGCGTGTTGCCGGAATCGTGAACTCGTTGGGAGTCCCGCCTTCAGGCGGTCTCCTCCTGACTTTCTCCGCCTAAAGGCGGGACTCCAAGCGGGCCGGATCCCCCAAACGGGGTCCGGGCAACACGCCCTCATGCCTTTACATCAACTTTGTCTTTCGGCAGATAGTCGCTCTTGATGAACACCGCGTCCATCGTCTCCGCCGTGTCGTTGATGATGTTGTGGACGTCGCCCGGCTCCATGCGGAAGGCGTCGCCCACGCGGACGCGGTATTCCTGGCCGTTGACGATCACGAGGGGCGTGCCGCGGGTGAAGTAGAAGGTCTCCTCGACCTTCTCGTGGAAGTGCGTGCCGAGCTGCTGGCCGGGGAGGAAGCGGAGCACCCCCCAATCCAGCCTCGGCCCGCGGAAGAGGTATTTCACCCCGTGATCGCCGTCCCGGTACTCCTTCTCGCCGTCGTTCACCCGTTCCATGCTCATCTGCCTCCTGCCCAAAGTCGCGGAGAGACGCACGGCAGAGATTATACACGATTGTGTGGGCTCGGCGAAAGCCACTCGCCCGCCGCTTGACATGCAGCCGCTCTGCGCTACACTGTGACATTGACAGATCGCCGTCGCTGTCGCCTTCAACCCCTTGCAGGAGGCCATCGCGTGTGCCGTTGCCTTGCCGCTGCCGTGCTTTGCCTCGCCGCATCGTCCGCGCTCGTCGCCGAGCCGTGGCCGCCGAAGGGCACGCCGCTCCGCGTGCCCGTGACGCGCGACCTGTGGGTGTCGTCCTGCCCAGGCGAAACGCAGGGGAACAACGGGGGCTCGGACAAGCTGAAGACGAAGGCCTACCAGGAGTTCTTCCTGCTGGACATTGACCCAGCGCCACTCAAGGGGCGGGTCATCACGGGCGCCGTGCTGCACCTGCACTGCGCGTCGAAGGACATCCAGAAGCGCCTGGCCGTCTCCACCCTCGCCTCCGAATGGGTCGAAGGCACGGGCACGGGCTACGCAAAGCAGCCAGGGAGTTCCTGTTTCGAGCAGGCCGAACTCGGCAAGCGGGATTGGGCCTATCCCGGCAGCGACCTCACGGCCGTGATGATGGGCGAAGGGGGCACGATCTGGGCCACGTGGGACGCGACGCCGCCCGACGCCGAGGGCTGGCAGACAGTGGCGGTCGAGCCGCGCGTCGTCGCCGCCCGCGTGGCCGGCCTCTCCTACGGCTTCGTCGTCTTCGACGACACGGGGAGCGAGTGGACCCGCAACGGCGAGCAGTACAAGCGGTTCACCTTCCCCAACCGCTTCGTCCACAGCCGCGAATCGGGCGCGAAAACCGCCCCCTACTTCACCATCTACCTCGGCGACGAAGACAAGCAGCCGCCCGCCGCCGCGGCCGACTTCCGCCAGGAGGAAGCCGTCCTCCCCGCAGGCGAGGCAATCGTGTCCTGGGCCGCCCCCGCCGATGCCCTCGGCTTCAACGCCGTGGTGATGCACCCCAGCGGCGTCATTGGCGACCTGAGAAAAGGCATCCCTGTTCCTCGCTACCTCATTCCTGCGGCGGTGCCGGGACAGCGGGTCCAGATGCACTTGCGCGACATGGGCTTCAAGAACGGCGAGCTGCTCGATGTCTCAGTGTCCGCCGTGGATGCCGCGGGGAACTACAGCCCCGGGGCGATGTGCACGGTGAGGCTCTCGGCCACGCCAATCACCGTGCCCATCGGCGGCGAGCCGGCGGCGAAGTTCACCGGCGCCGCCCCGCTGCCGAAGCTGGGCGGGGCCGAGGTCGCTGTGATTGATCCGCTCGACAAGGTGAATCCTGCTTCGGGAGAGACCATTCCGTCGCACGATGCCGCCTATCTCGCGGCCAATCATCTGTGGTCGGCCAAGAACGAGCTGGTGCGGCTCTACGCCGCGAAGAACGAATTCGTCGCCTTCCAGGTCGTGCTCAAGGGCGGAGCGGAGGGCGTGACGCCCGCCATCAAGCTGCCGGAACCGCTCAGGGCCGAGCTACTTGAGTTTCACAACGTCAAGTCCAAGGTCGGCTTGCTCCCCGACCCGCTCGTGCCAATCAAGGGCGCCTTGGCCTCACAACAACCGAACGGTGCGTTCCTGGCGGACATCTACGTGCCCCACGAAACGCCGGCCGGCAAGCACACGGGCAAGCTCACCCTGGCCAAGGGCGAGGAGATACTTCCCATTACCATCGAGCTGAATGTGTGGGACTTCACGCTGCCCGACTGGCTGTCGTTTATCCCCGAGATGAACAGCTATGGGCTGCCGGCGCCAGAGCTTGCCTACTACCGCGTCGGCCACGTCCACCGCACGTGCGTCAACGCCCTCCCCTACAGCCAGGGCGGCAGCGTGCGACACGCGCCGAAGTGGGACGGGGCGAAGCTCGACTGGACGGATTGGGACAAGCGTTTCGCCCCGCTCCTCGACGGCTCGGCCTTCAGCGACCTGCCCCGCAAGGGCGTGCCGCTCGACTCCTTCTACCTGCCGCTCCACGAGAACTGGCCGGGCGACGTGTTCAAGAGCTACAATGGCTCGTACTGGGCCGATCGCGCCTTCCCGCCCGCCTACCGCGGGACGTTCGTCAAGGTCTCGCGCCTCTTCGCTGAACACTTCGCCGAGAAGGGCTGGTACGACACCTTCATCCAGTTCTACCTGAACAACAAGAACAACTACAAGGAGCGGGGCTGGTCGCGGGGGGCGTCGCCGTGGATACTCGACGAGCCGGCCAGCTTCCAGGACTACTGGGCGCTCCGCTGGTTCGCCGCCGCCTTCCACGAGGGTGCCGCGGCTGCCCGCGGCAAGACCAAGCTGGGCTTTCGCATTGACATCTCGCGGCCCCAGTGGGAGCGCGACTGCCTGACGCCGCTCAACGACTTCTACGTGTGCAGCGGCGTCTTCCGCAAGTATCGGCGAATGATCCTCGACCGCCAACGCCGCAACGGGATGGTGATCTTCGAATACGGCTCATCCAATCCCGTCGAGGCATCGAACGTCCAGCCCGCTGGCTGGTGCGTGAGCGCCTGGTGCCTGGGGGCCGATGGCGTGCTGCCCTGGCAAACCATTGGGAACGACGGCTCGTGGGCCAACGCCGACGAATGCTCGCTCTTCTATCCTGGCGCCAAGGTCGGCAGCGCCGAGCCAATCCCCAGCGTGCGCCTCAAAGCCTATCGCCGCGGCCAGCAGGATGTCGAATACCTCACCACGCTCGCTCTGGAACTCAGGGTGCCCCGCTGGGCGGTGGGCCAGGCGGTGCAGGAACAGCTCCGCCTCGTCGCCTCTGCGCAGAAGGGGCCGGACGTGGGCGGCATCGAAGACGCGGGGCGCGTGACCTTCCGCAACCTGTCGCCCGTCGCCCTCTGGGAGCTTCGCACCCAGGTCGGCGGCATCCTCTCGACGCCCAAGCCCGGGTTGCAGCGCCGCCTGGCAGACCTCCTCACGCCACCCCGCCGGCTGGTGGACCTCCGCCCGCCGACCCGCGACGTGAGCAAGCTGCCCACGTTCCTCCCTGAGCCGCGCCCGCCGGTGGCGGAGAAGGGCGCCCCTGGCGCCGAGGGCGAGCAGGGCGAGGCCATCACCATCCAGGGCAAGCCAGCGGTCAGCGACGCCCTCATCCACTTCGAGGAGCCTGAGCGTAAGTTCGGCGGCGAGGCCCGCAGCAACGCCCTCCGCCGCACCGACCGCACGAACGCCTTCCTCGTCCGGTTCGACCTCGCGGGCAAGATGCCGCAGGGCGCAAAGGTCGCCTCCGCCAAGCTCACCTTCTACGTCTGGGACCCCAGCAGCAAGGGCAAGACCCGTGTCTGCGCCTATCGCCTCATTACCGACTGGGACGAGCGCACCGTCACCTGGAAGGCGTCCGCCGTCGGCAAGACCTGGGCCGACGAGGCCGGCTTCGAGGTCGGCAAGGACACCCCGAAGGACCCCGACGGCGACGCCATCGTCCCGCCCGACGACGGAGCCGACACCGCCGACCCGCCGCTCGAGTACTCGATTGACGTCACCAAGTCTGTCGCCGCCTGGCTCTCGGGCCAGGCCAAGAACCTCGGCCTCGCCATCGTCCCCCTCATTGACCGCTCGGTGGACGACGGCCAGCACACCCGCATGCAGGTTCTCGCCTCCGAGTACCGCGACAAGGAGTTCACCCCAAGACTCACCCTTCGGTTGGGGAAGTAGACCGTGGGCAAGAGACCTGCGGGAGTCCTTTCCATGCAGACAGGCATCTGTCTGTTCCTTGCCCTCGCCGCAGCGGCCGAGACGCGCGCTGCGGAGGGCTGGACGCGGTTCAGGGGGCCGAATGGGTCGGGGATCGCCGAGGCGGCGGACCTGCCGGTGCAGTGGGCAGAGAAGGACTACAAGTGGCGGGTGAAGCTGCCCGGCGTCGGCCACTCGTCGCCCGTTATCTGGGGCGACAAGCTCTTCCTGACCTCGGGCGACCCGAAGACCGCCAGACGATTCGTCCTGTGTCTCAAGACCTCGGATGGGTCCACCCTCTGGCAGCGGGAATACGAGTCCAAGAAGCACGAGATGAATGAGTCGAACAGCTACGGCACCTCGACGCCCGCGGTGGACGGAGAGCGGGTCTACGCCTACTGGACGACGCCCGACGAGGTAACGCTTCTCGCCCTGACGCACGACGGGAAGGACTCCTGGCGGCGGGGCTTCGGGCCGTTCGCCAGCGAGCACGGCGGCGGCACGTCGCCCATCGTGTTCGAGGACCTCGTCATCGTCAGCCACGACACGGAGAGCAAGAGCTCGCTGTTCGCCCTGAACCGCACGACGGGCGAGACCGTCTGGGAGATCAAGCGGCCCAAGACCGACGTGGAGAACCGCGCCTCGTATTCCACGCCCATGGTCTATCAGCCCGAGGGGGGCTCGCCACAGGTCATCTTCACGAGCCGCGCCTGGGGCCTGACGGCCGTGGACCCGAAGGCAGGCAAGGTGGCCTGGGAACTCCGCGACGCCTTTCCCGCGCGATGCGTCGGCTCGCCCATCCTGGCGGGCGGCCTGCTCATCGCCGCGTGCGGGACCACGGAGCCGCAACAGGTCACAGCCGTCCGCCCGCCCTCGACGAACGCCCAGGCCAAGATCGCCTACACCGTCACGAAGTATGCGCCCTACGTGCCCACGCCCATCGCCAAGGACGACCTGGTGTTCCTCTGGGGCGACAGCGGGCGGTTGGCCTGCATCCGCGCGGCCACGGGCGAACAGGTGTGGAAGCAGCGGCTCGAGGAGGAGTTCTACGGCTCGCCCGTGCGCGTGGGCGACAGGCTGTACTGCATCTCGAAAAAGGGCGAGGTCTTCGCCATCGCGGCGGGCGACAAGTATGCCCTCCTCGGCCGCAACCCGCTGGGCGAGGCGAGCTTCGCCACGCCCGCCGTCGCCGGCAGGGTCATGTATCTCCGCACCTTCTCCCACCTCATCTCGATTGGGGGAAAGTAGCTGTCGTCGAGACGAGTTCGGAGATGTGGCAGACGCGAATAGGGAGCTTGCGCAAGCGGATGCCGTAGGAAAGCTGGATGATGCAGGCGGGGCAGGAGGTGACGAGGACGCTCGCCCCCGTTGTCACCACGTTGTCTATCTTGCGGTCGAGCACCTGGCGGGCCAGCTCGTAGTGGCCCAGGGCGTAGGAGCCGGCGCCGCCGCAACACCAGTCGGCTTCGGGCAGTTCGCGGTACTCGACGCCGGGCAGGGATTTGAGGATTTCGCGCGGCTCCTTGGTGAGCTTCTGGCCGCGGGAAGCGTGGCAGGGGTCGTGCCAAGTGACGATGTGGGCGGGGCCGGAGCCTGGCCCGAGCGGAGCCGAGGGCTGCCCCGCGCGGGGCAGAGACGCCCCGCCCACAGGTGGAGAGGAAGACAGGAACTCGATGATGTCGCGGGTGCGGGATGCGAGCTTCTCGGCCTCCTTGCGCAGGGGGTGGGCTTCGGGGAAGAGGGGGGGGTATTTCTTGAGGAAGGCGGCGCAGGAAGAGCAGTCGGTGACGATGAGGTCGAAGGAGGCAGCGGCGACGAGCTGGAGGTTCTTGCGGGCGAGCTTCTCCGCGGCCGGGCGGTCACCGTAGGTTTCGGCGGGCAGGCCACAGCAGCAGTTGGGCAGGACGGTGACGGTCTTCGCCCGCTCCTTCAGGAGGCCGAGCGTGGCTTCGGCGGCGTCGGGCGTCATGATGTCCATGCCGCAACCGACGAAGTAGGCGACGTGGAGCTTGTCGCCCTGGCCGTCGTAGCGGGCGGGCCGCACCTTGTCGCGGAAGAAGCGCTTGGGGAAGCGTTCGATGATCGCCTCGGCGCGGGGGAAGTCGCGCCCGAAGATGCGGAGCAGGCCAAGCGCCTTTGCGACGCTGGACAGCCTGGTCTTCTTGCCGAACGCGGCGGCGCGGGCGGCGAGGCGGAGGCGGCGCGGGTGCGGGAGGATGCGGTGGAAGAGGAGCTTGTGCAGGCGGCTGCGGCCGACCTTCTGGAGGAACTGCCCACGGGCCGCGGTGATGAGGTCGGCCGTGGCCACGGCGGGGAAGCAGTGGGACGTGCAGGCCCCGCACAGCAGGCAGGCGAAGAGCGGCTCCTTGAGGTCGGGCGACCACTCGACGCGCCCCTCGACGATGCCGCGGAGGAGCGCGAGGCGGCCGCGGGCCACCCCCGCCTCGTGGCCCGTCGCGCGGAAGATCGGGCAGGCCGCCTGGCAGAAGCCGCAGCGGTTGCAGCGGACGATCTGGTCGTAGCGTTCCTTGATGTCCATCAGATCACCAGGTCACGGAGGGGATGAATGGATGGGTGGATGAATGGATGAATGGAAGACTGGCCTTCTCTCTCATTCATCCAATCATCCATTCATCCATCCATCCCCTGTATCACGTCCTCGACGAACTTCCTCGCCTTCCTGGCCTCCGCCAGTAGGGCTGGCAGCTCGCCTGGGGTGAGGGTCTCGATGACGAGCGGGCCGGCCGTGAACCCGCCCTTCTTCAGAAGCGCCAGCACCGCCTTGAAGTCAACCTGTCCCGTGCCGGGCGTGACGGCGACGTTCTTCGGGTGCTTGTAGTCCTTGATGCACACGCCGGTCACCAGGCCGTCCACGGTCGCGGCGTCCTTCGCGGGGTCGAGCTCGCCGTTGGAGTAGAAGAAGATGTTGCCGGGGTCGTACCAGAGGCGGAAGCACTTGTGGCCGACCATCTCGACGCACTTGCGGCACTGCGGCCCTGTGGCGTTGAGGCCGCCGTGGGGCTTCAGCACGATCTCGATGCCCTTCTCGGCCGCGTAGGGGCAGGCATCGGCGATGGTCTTGTAGTAGGCGTCGTTGGACTTCGCGTCGCCTGTACCGCCGACCATCAGGGCCTTGGATGTCGCGGCAACACAGCAGTCAATGAGCTTCTTGAGGGCGGCGACGCCTGGCTCGCCGAGTGGGAACCCGCCGCAATAGGCGCAGGGGACGCTGAGGCCGCGCTTCTTCACCTCCTCGCCGACCTGTTGGGCTTCCTCGGGCGTGGTGGCGGTGGAGATGACGAGGTTGCTCTTGCCCTTGGTGGTCATGAGGCCGCCGTGCTTGAAGCCGGCCTCGGCGATGGCATCAAGGGCGACGCGGTACTCGTGCTTGTCCCACGGGCGGGTCCAGCAGCCCACCTGCCAGCCGCTCGGCTTCTGCTGCTCCGCCGCGCCCGCGCGAGCCGCGGCGAGTCCAAGGCCCGCAGCGGCAAGGAACCCACGCCGCGTCGCCGCGGCGTAGTACACCCCTTCAGGGCTGTCGTTTGGCGGAACGCCGTTTCCCAGGGCATTGCCCTGGTCTTTGCCCACATTTCGCGTCGGGCCGTACTGCGGACGAGTCTTGGCCACGGGCCCGCTTCGCGGGGAGGCAAAGCGGCATCTGCGATGCCGCACTCCATAATCCTCCCGCGTCACAAG
>VGYV01000059.1 GCA_016872855.1 Planctomycetota bacterium | reverse complement strand
ACCTCGGCAAGCTCCACCGCGATGTGCTCGCCCGCCACCGCGGCCTGCTTCTGACCGAGGACGACCTCGCACGCGTCGGCCCATGCGTGCGTAGCGAGGAGGCCACCATCCCCCCTCTCCCTCGGGGAGAGGGTCGGGGTGAGGGTGCTTGGGGCGCCGCGGGCGCCGGAGAAAGCACCCTCACCCGCCCGCCTCTGGCGGGCGACCTCTCCCCAAGGGAGAGGCGGGCGGCCCCTGACGGAAGGCCAGACTCGCAGGCCGGCCTGCTGGAGCGCAGCTTTGGCCGGCCCGGCGCGCCCCTGGAGGTTGAGATTGGGCCGGGCAAGGATGACTTCGTTGTCCGTGAGGCCAAGGCGCGCCCAGAGACGAATTTCCTCGCCGTCGAGAGGCTCCGCGAGCGGGTGGACGCTCTCTGTGGCAAGATCAGACGTGCCAGGGTCAGCAACGTCCGCGTGTTCTACGGCGAGGCGGGCGCCGCGTTGAGCCGCCTCGTGAGGCCGGGGAGCGTTCGCGCCTTCTATGTCCATTTCCCCGACCCGTGGCCCAAGCGTCGGCACGGCAAGCACCGCCTCATTCAGCCTGCCTTCGCCGCCCAAGTCGCCGAGCGACTCATCCCCGGCGGACGGCTCACCGTGATCACGGACGACCGCCCCTACGCCGAGCAGGTGCTCGAATGCCTCGACGCCACGCCCGGCCTCGCCAACATCGCAGGCAAGGGGCACTGGGCGACCGAACTGCCCGGCTACCACCAGAGCGTGTACGAAAAGAAGCGACGCGCCGCGGGTTGCGTGATATACTATATGCGCTTCGCCAAGGCCTAAATGGCTTTCAGCGATTCGGCGGCGCCTTCAGAGGGAACAAGACTGCCTGAAGGCAGGACTCCGAACCAGGAGAGCGGCTCGTTTGGAGTCCTGCCTTCAGGCAGTCTTTGCCCCAATGAGCCGAATCGCTGAAAGCCATCTAGCGGGCAAGGCACGGAGTGCGAACAGTCCCCCGCTACTTGGCGCGTCCCACTCCCTGCTGGGGATACAAGCGATGGAATCCGTCAACGCTCTCGTTGTCGCCCTGGCTGTTCTCGCGTGTCTGTCGGCCGCGGGAGCAGAGCAGCGCGCGGGTGCCCCTGCTCTGGAGCGTGCTGGCGCCGACCTTGCCGAGGGGCGGCTCGACGCGGCCCGCGACGCCTTCGAGAAGGCGGCTAGCGACGCCGCGGCCCCGCCCTTCGAGCGAAGCCTGGCCATCCTCGGCCTGGCCGAGACGGCGCTGGCGCGGAAGGACCCCTCGACTTCGCTCGGGGCAGGCCCCGCCGCCGCGGTCGCGGCCTGGCAGCGGCTCGCCGCGGATGCCACGCTGCCGGCGGCCCACCGCGACGCAGCCCGCCGCCGCATCAGCGAGGCCGAGCGCCGCCAGAAGGGCCTCCCAGCCCGCGACCCCGCGGAGTACCGCGCCCGGCTCCCAGTGCTCCCAGAGCCGGGTGTCATCCTCCACGTCACGCCCGGAGGCGGCGACGCCAACCTGTTCCCGACCCTTGAGGCGGCCCGCGACGCCGTGCGGGCATTGAAGAAGGCCAGCGGCGGCAAGCTGCCCAAGGGGGGCGTCCGCGTGGCGGTCCGCGGCGGCGTCTATCCCGTCCGCGACACGTTCCGGCTCGCCGCGGAGGATTCGGGCACGGCGGAGGCCCCAGTCGTCTACCAGGCGCAGGCGGGCGAGACGCCCGTGTTCGACGGCGGCGTGCGCATCCCTGCGTGGCGGCCAGTCTCCGACGCCGCGCTCCGCGACAAGCTCGACCCCGCCGTCCGCGCCCGCGTGCTCGAAGCCGACCTGAAGGCCCTCGGAGTGAAGGACATGGGCGACGCTACGGACCTCCGCCTGCGGCCCGAACTCTACTGCGACGGCGTGCCACAGACCCTCGCCCGCTGGCCCAACACGGGCTTCGTGAAGACAGGCGACGTGGTGGGCAAGGAAGCCAAGTTCCACTACGCCGACGACCGCGCCAGCCGCTGGCTCGACGAGCCAGACGTCCGCCTCTACGGCTACTGGTTCTGGGATTGGTTCGAGCAGTTCCAGAAGGTGGCCTCGATTGACGCGACCGCCCGCACCTTCGCCCTCGCCCCGCCGCACTCGAGCTACGGCTACCGCAAGGGCCAGCGCTACTACGCCGTGAACGTCTTCCGCGAGCTGGACCAGCCCGGCGAATGGTATCTCGACCGCCGCACAGGGATGGTCTACTGGCTTCCACCCGACGGTGTTGACCCCGCCAAGGCCACTACCACGCTCAGCGTCCTCGCCAAGCCCTTCATATATATCGAGGGAGCCGAGCACGTGGTGTTGCTCGGCCTGGCGTTCCAGGACGCCCGCGGAAATGGGGTCGAGGTGAAGGACGGCTCGGACTGCCTCGTGGCCGGCTGCACGCTGCGGCGGCTGGGCGGCGACGCCATCGTGGTCGCGGGGGGCCTGCGCCACGGCATCTTCGGCTGCACGATGCACACGCTGGGTTGCGGCGGCGCGCGCGTGGCCGGCGGCGACCTCAAGACTCTCTCCCCCGGGGGCCACTTCGTCGAGAACTGCACGGTCTTTGACATCTCCCGCACCAAGCGGACCTACACCCCGGCCGTGCACCTCGACGGCGGCGGCAACCGCATCGCGCACAACCTCTTCGAGCGAATTCCCTCCTCGGCCATGCGCATCGAGGGCAACGACCACCTCATCGAACTCAACCTCGTCCGCCACGTCGTCGAGGAGTCCGATGACCAAGGCGGCCTCGACATGTGGGGCAACCCCCTCTACCGCGGCGTGGTGATCCGCTGGAACCGCTGGAGCGACATCACCGGCGGCACCCACTGCGGCGCCGCCGGCGTGCGGCTCGACGACATGATCTCAGGCGTCGCCGTCCAGGGCAACGTCTTCGAGCGCTGCGGCGCGCGGCTCTTCGGGGCCGTCCAAGTCCACGGCGGGAAGGAGAACCTGGTGGACGGCAATCTGTTCCTCGACTGCCCGGCGGGCGTCAGCTTCTCGCGTTGGGGCGAGAAGCGCTGGCTTGCCGCCATCGAGCGATTCCTCAAGCAGGCGGCCGAGCCGCCCTACTCGGCCCGCTATCCCGAGCTGGCCAACTTGAAGGCGGCCCCCGACGTGAGCTTCGTGTGCCGCAACGTCCTCGTCCGCTGCAAGGCGACGCTCCTGCGCGACGGGGGCGTCGAGCGAGCGGCCCTGAACGCCACGGGCGACCAGCCCGGCGACACCGCCTCGCTCCTTGACGAGCGGGCATTCGAGGGCAATCCGTTGTTCCGGCGGGCGTTGTTCGACACGGTCCCGCTCAGCGACATCGGCCCGTACCCGCACCCGTGGCGGGCCGCCGCCCCCGGGCGCTGAACCATCCGTTGGGAGAACCCGAAGTGCGAGCTGCGAGAACACTCGATTGGGCACTCATGACCCGACGACGAGCCCTTGCCGCACTGCTGGCGCTCTTCTGGCTGGCGCCCTTGGCGGCCCAGGCGGCCGAGAGGCCGCAACGCAATGTCACCTTCATCTCCACCTCAGACTCCCACTACCGCGAGGCCGAGCGAAAGGCCCAGAACGAGCGCAACCACGTGACGGTCATCGAGATGAACAACACGGCGAAGCTCGCCTGGCCCGAGAAGCTTGGCGGCGACGCGGTCCAGCTTCCCCGCGGCGTGGTGATGCTAGGCGACTGCATTGACGATGGCGACCGCGTGATAGACGGCAAACACGTCACCCCTGAACAATACAAGGCATTCGCGACCGACTTCGGCCTCGACGGCACCGATGGCGCACTCAAGTTCCCAGTCTTCGAGTCCTGGGGCAACCACGATGGCCCGCCCGAGGGCAAGGACAAGCTCGGGTTCAGCTTCCAGGCCCACCTCAAGAAGCGCAACCAGGCCCGAAGGGCCAGGGGGCTTGTCTCCAATGTGTCCGAGAACGGCTTGCACTACTCGTGGGATTGGGACGACGTGCACTTCGTCATGCTGGGCATCTACCCGGCGGACAAGCAGCGGGAGGGCATTCGCTACTCACCCGTCTGGCACGACCCGCAGGGGGCGCTCAGCTTCCTCAAGAAGGACCTCGCCGAGAAGGTGGGCGGGAGCGGCCGTCCCGTCGTCCTCATGAGCCACTGCGGGGTGGACACCGATTGGTGGGTGCCGGCCGACTGGAAGGACTTCTACGACGCGGCGAAGGCCTACAATGTCGTCCTCTACCTCTACGGCCACAGCGGCACGGGCCTCCGCGAGTGGGCGCCCGAGGGCGAGCCGAAGAAGTGGCAGATCATCAACGATGGCCAGACCACCAACGGCTTCTTCGTCATTCAGATCACCGCCGACCGCCTCCGCGCCGCCTACCGCTGCAAAGAGGGAGTCAAGGTGACGCGCAACCCCGACAAGACCGAGTCCTACGAGTGGGGCGGCACGTGGGGTTGGCGTTTCCTGCTGGACAGGAAGCTGGGAGAGAAGCCGTGACCCCGCGTTGGCTCGCGCTTGGCGCCATCACTGCCGTTGTCGCCGTGGCCGATCAAGACCCAGGCATCGTCCTGCGCGAGTGGCGCATCCAGGGCGAGAAATACCCCCTCGCCACATTCGTCCGCCTCGATGGCCCGGCGGCCGTCCTGCGGCTGGAGGACGGCTCGGAGCGGAAGGTGGACCTCTGGGCGCTCGAAGGGCGCGAGCTGGCCTATCTCCAGCGGCAGCGATGCGTCTTCCCCAAGGCGAGCGCCATCGAGACGAAGCAGGGCAAGCACCTTCTCGTTGATCTATCGGCCGACGGCCTGGCTGATGGCCCGCTGAAGCGGTGGGCGAACCGCGGCGCGCTCGGCGGCGCCTTCCACCCGCTCATCGCGCCCCCGGTTGTCAAGGACGTGGCGGGCCGCAAGGCTGTGGGCTTCGACTACGGGCCGGCCATCGTGGCGATGGAGCTGAACACGATGGTGGCCGACTTCCTGGCTCCGGCCTGCCTGCGGGGCGAGAGCCCATTCACCATTGCTGCCTGGCTCTACAACCCCGGCGTGCCCGACGAGGCGGAGACGATTCTCTCCTGGCACTCGCTGGGCGGCGACGACGGGGCGGACATCCGCTTCGGACGCCGCGGCCGCCACAGCTTCATCCAGGGCGCCTACGTCGGGCCGATGGGCACGATGGGCTTCCCCAACGACAGCCTCAGCGAGCCGAACGCCTGGCACCACGTCGCACACGTCTTCACGGGCGGCCGAGGCGGCGAGATGCGCCTCTACCTCGATGGCCGCCTCGTCGCCTCGAAGGTCTTCGAGCGCCTCATTCGTATCCTGCCCGCTACCGACATCACGAGCGGCCGCGCCCAGCTCAACGGCGACCTCCTCCTCCACGAGCCGGGGCAGGTCAGGGTCAAGTTCTTCCTCGGCCAGCGCGACGGACACTACTGGACCAACATCTACCCGAAGGAAAAGGACCGCTGGAACCTGCTCAAAGAGGTCACAGCAAAGGCATCGGGGCCGGTCTCTGCCATCGTGGACGGCTTGAAGCCCGACACGGAATACGTCTGGCGCATCCAGGTCTTTGCCGACGACGAACACGTCTACTGGGCCGATGGCCCCGGCCGCTTCCGCACCGCTGCCGCCGAGGGCGCCGCGGGCCAGGCCATCCCCAGAGACGAGCAGCGTTATCTCTTCCTTGGCTCCTCCTGGGGGAGCCATTGGGATTGGGTGACGACGCCGCGCTACTTCTACACGGGCGCAATCGCCGCCCTCCAGGTCTACAACCACGCGCTCGATGATGCCGCCATTCGCCGCCTCTGTGGCTCGTCGCTCGTAGTTCCGCCTTCAGGCGGTCCTTCCACACCTGAGGTCAGACCCGCAGTGCCCATCCCAGCCGATGGCTTCGAGCCCGAGGGCGACGGCCCCGTCGTCGAGCCGTATCCCAAAGGGGTCCGCCAGGCGGGCGGGGTGACGAAGTACCTGGACGGCGCCGGCCACCCGATCATCGCGGCCGACGACACGCCGGACGTCGCGATGCTCCGAGCGCGCCACACGTGCCTCAAAGTCCTGGAGAAGCGGCCCGACCTTCTTTACCAACTGGCCGTCAGCAACACCGCAGGCTCGCTCGAGCACGAGAAGAAGCTGGGCTGGACCGAGCTGGTGCGCAACACCTATGGAGCGACCCGCAACATGCTCCTCGACCCCAACTTCTACGGCGGGGCGAACATGCTGATGCACGAGAGGGGCCATCAACTGCACATGAACGGCATGTCGAACCTCGACCTCGATTTCGACCATCGCCTCTATGAGACCTGGCTCGCGGGGATGAGGTCGCTGAAGTACCTCGGCTCCTACGCCTCGAATAACATGTGGGAGTACATCGCCTGCGCGGCGAACGCCTGGATCAACGACGGCCACCCCGACGACGAGGTCTATCCCCGCGATCGCCTGCGGCAGACCGATCCCCGCCTCTACTTCCTCCTCAACGAATACTGGTCGGGCGACCGCCGCATCGAGCTGAATGCGACGGATGGTGTCATCACCGACCCCGACGGCTCGGTCCGCGAGTGGCGCAACCTCGGCGGCGTCGAGTTCTGGGGCAAGCAGGGCTGGTCAAAGTACAAGGGCACCGTCGGAGCCTTCACCCCCATCGGCAAGCCGACCCTTGCCACCGTGAGGGGCGTCTCCGCCGTGCAGTTCTCCGGCAACGATGCGCTGGCCTGGTCGTGCCTCACCCGCCCCGAGATGGGCGGGAACCACGAGTGGTCCGTCGAGCTGTGGGTCTGTGCCACGGTCGGCTTGCCCGACCGTGGCGCCCCAGAAGACACGGCTGGGCGAGCCAGCCGTGGCACGGAAGAGGTGCTCGTGAGCTGGGGCGCGGAGGCGAGTGGCTCGCGCCTGCGATGGGGCCATGCGGGCAATGGGCCGTGGAGGGCTGCGCCGGCGCCCGGCCGGTGGCACCATCTGGCGTTCGTCTTCACCGGCGGCGGTTTGGAGGACGGTCCAGGCAATTGCCTCGTCTACATCAATGGCAAGCTGGATCACCAGGCCCGCCACAAGCTGAATCTGCCCTCTGGTGCGCCGGTGGCCGTCGGCGGCGAGGTGCGAGATGGTGGTGGCACAGGCATCCAGCCTGTGATGAACGGCTTCCGCGGCGCAATCGCACACGTGCGTGTCTACGACTACGACATGCACCCGCTCCAGGTGGCCGACCACTACGAGAAGGAGCGCAGCCACTACGCCCGCGAGGAACTGGCGGTTGCGGGACGGCTTCTCGTGGACCTCGATCCTCAGCGGCCCGAGACATGCCCGATCTACGATCATCGCCCGCTCTATCCCGCGAGCCTCAGCAGGCCGTGGGCGCGCAGTTGGGCCAATCGCGGCACCCTCGGCGGCAAGGTCGCTAACAACGTATGGCGCCAGAGCGGCAGCACGCCAATGCCATGCTCGCCGGAGCACCTTTCGGCGATCCGGTTCCAGGGCAAGGAGTGCATGGTCTCCGGCTTCCCGCTCGAGGCCTTCGGCACCATCGAAGCCTGGGTTCTGGTGGACAGGCCCACTGGGACGATCCTCGAGGCCGCCGACTGCCGCGTGCCCGCCAGCCTCGTCCCACCGGGCGGCTGGCACCACTTGGCCGTCGTGAAGGATGCCAAGTCCGTCGCCGTGTTCTTGGACGGTAGGAAGTCAGACAAAGGCGTCCTGCCCGCCGACTGCCGCCGCCTTCGCCTCGGCGCCCACTGGGATGGCCGGGTGTGGACCGACCACTTTCATGGCGCAGTCGCGCAAGTCCGAATTCACAGCGGCGCCCTGACCAAGGAGCAAGTGAGCAAGAATCACGTGGCTGGCAAGCCGATCGGCGTTGTTCCCGCGGGGCCGTGGGCGGGGGACGCCCCAGTGATTGACCTGACCGCTGACGACCTGCGCGACGGACGGGTGGAGAAGTGGGCAAACCGCGGCTTGGCGGGCGGGGCATTTGTGCCGGGCAAGCTCGGCCTCACCCTCGCGCCCATGGTGCGTGCCGTGGAGGGCCGCAAGGGCGCGGAGTTCATGGGCGACAAGTACCTTCGCTCAACCTTCGCTGCCCCCATTGGCGACAAGCCGTTTACCCTCGCCGTCCGCATGTACGACCCGCGGCTCTGGCAGCACAACGTCGGCGTCCTCGTCAGCATCGGCGCCCGCCCGAAGCGCACGCTGGAGTTCGGCCTCGACCACGGCGACCGGTCCGGCGCCTTCCGGTGCCCAGGCGTCGCCGAGTGCGGCTTCGGTCGCCCAGCTGTCTACGCGAGAACCTGGCACGACATCGTCTGGACCTATGCCGGCCGCGCCGCCAGGACCTTCCGCATCTACGTGGACGGCAAGCTGGCCACGGAGAGGGCATTCGAGCTGGAGGCCGCACCCGCCGACGCGCGGCTCGCCCTCGGCTCAGCGTCCAGCCCTGGCGGCCGGCTTGACCAGTTCCGCGGCCTCATTGGGAGCGTCCACCTCTACGAATATGCTCTGGCCGAGGGGGAGATCGGCCACCTCTCGACCGGCCGCGGGGCGAAGCCCGATGACGGCAAGCTGCTGGTCTGCCTGGACGCCGACAAGCTGCCCGAGGGCAAGGTGGCCGAGTGGCCGAACGCGGGCACGCTTGGGGGCCACTTCGGCCTCGACCCCGAGCCTGAGCGCCGGCCCACCGCGGGCCTCGTGGCCGGCCGCCGCGGCGTGACCTTCGATGGCATCGGCACCTTCCTGACCTCCACGATCCCCACGCCGCCTTCTCTGACCGGCGACCGGCCGTTCACCATCGAAGCGTGGGTCCACAACCCCAGCCTTCAGACGGTCGAGACGGTTTTCAGCCTTGCGCCTGAAGCGGCGAAGAAGACGTTCATGGATTGGCACGGCAACGGCGCCGTCGAGTGTGGCTACGGTGATGGCCGCTACAACGCCCCCTCCGCCTTCGCCAACGGCACCGATGGCTTCAACATCGCGTGGGAACAGCCCCCGAAGCCGGGCGAGTGGCACCACCTCGCCTGGGTCTACAGCGGCGGACTCCACGGCACCGTGGCCGTCTACGCCGATGGCGAGCTGGTGCACACCGAGGAACACGTCTCGCTCAACACCTATGGCGGCTTCCCCATGCACCTCGGCGCGGCCTGGAACACCGAGAAGGGGCCTCGCAGGATGCTCTCTGGCTCGCTTCATCGCCTCACCGTCCACGCCCACGCCCGGTCCGCCGCCGAGATCAGGGCGACTGCTCTGCGCGAATCCCCTATGGAATAAGAGGCGACCCCCCCATTGAGGGCTACATGCCTCTCCCGATTGTGAGGCATTGCTCCGTGCTGTACACTCCGGACGATGATTGGGCGCAGGAAGAACGGGAAGGCAACAGAGATTGGAGGCTACGTCGTGTCTCTGCTGGCGGCGAACACTGCGAAGAAGTGGCTTCGGTGCCTCGGCTGTGGCAGGAAGATGTACACGGACCGGTGCCACCGGTTCTGCCGGAAGTGCCTGCACCGGAACGATGCGGCCTCGGAGGTGCCGTGGCGCCGCGTGGCGCTGCCAGAGGGCCTCGACCTGCGCCAACTGTGCGCTTCTGAGGGAGGCGACTGGTAAGGCGCTGGCGATTGCGGCCGGACTTGTGGAAGAGGAGCACCCCGCCGTGGCTGCTGTTGGCGACCTGATTGCCGGGCCGGTTCCTCTGGCCCCTCCCGCGTCCGCCGCCCCGGCCCCAGAGGGGGCTTGGGCTGGCGAGCCGGGGACCGCGCGCCCGGAGGTACTCGTTGTGGATGACGAGCCGGCGGTGGTCTCGCTTCTCATTGCCTGCCTGACCCGCGCCGGCTACTCGGCCACGGGCGTCGGCTCGCCGTCGGAGGCGATGGAACTCCTGCGAACGCGCCGGTTTGATCTCGTGCTATGCGATCTGCGGATGCCGGAGATGAGTGGGCTGGAGATGATCGCGAAGGCGCGGATGGACGTCCCGGACCTGGCGGTCATCGTCATCACCGGGGTGCTGGAGGTGGACACAGGGATCCGCGCCATGCGCATGGGGGCCTATGATTACGTCGTCAAGCCCTTCTCGCCCGGGGATGTCGTTCTGCGCGTGTCCTCGGCGCTCGAGACGCGTCGCAGCGTGATGCAGGCGCGCCGCTCGCAGGAGAGCTTGCGTGATGCCTACTCGAGGCTCCAGCAGATGGCCGAGGTGAAGGACAGCCTGGTCCACATGCTCGTTCACGACCTCAAGGCGCCCCTCGGCAGTGCGATGGGCTACCTTGAGATGGTGCAGCGCAAGGTGGGGAGCAGCTTCCCGGAGCGCCAGCTTCGTTACCTGGAGCACGCCTACGGGAGCTGTCGGGACGTGCTTCGCATGGCGACCACGATACTCGACGTCACCCGCTTCGAGCGCGGCGCGCTCGAGCTCAACCGCACTGTGATTGACCTGCCCGGCATCCTACAGGAGGCCAAGACCGAGACGGAGGGACTCATCGCCGGGTCCGGGGGCCGCGTCGCGGTGAGCTGCCATCCGGGCGCCACACACGCTCGTGCCGACGCCGAGATCGTGCGTCGCGTACTGAGCAACCTCCTCTCGAATGCCGTGAAGCATACCCCCCCGGGCACGAACGTGAGCGTGACGGCAGAGCCCGACGGGGAGGGCTCCGTGATCGTGTCCGTCGTGGACCAGGGAAGGGGCATCCCCGTGGAACACCAAGGGCGGATCTTCGAGAAGTTCCACCAGCTCGACCCGGGCAGCGCGTCTGCCGGGGCCGGGCTCGGGCTCGCTTTCTGCAAGATGGCGGTCGAAGCTCATGGGGGCAGGATATGGGTCGAGAGCGCCCCGGGGCGCGGCAGCGCCTTCCGCTTCTCCCTGCCCCAGGCAGGCCCCACGGGCGCTCCGGGGCCTCAGACTCAGGAAGGAGAGAGACTGTGAAGACCATTCTGGTCGTGGACGATGAGTTGCTTGTTCGCCAGCTCTACCGGGACCTGCTGGTGGACGAAGGGCACAACGTGCTGGACGCCGACGGGGCGGATGCCGCGCTTGACCTGATGGTGGCCCACCCGGTCGACCTGGTGATCATGGACATTCGCATGCCGCGCACACATGGGCTGGAACTCCTTACGCAGGTCCACAAGACTCGGCCCCGTCTGCCGGTCATCGTCTGTTCGGCCCTCGACAGCCTGTTCGACAGCTACCCGATCTGGGAGGCCCGAGAGCAGGTGGCTGGGATTCTCAAGAAGCCCGTCAATCTCTCCGCCCTTCTCGGTTGCGTGCAGCGCGCTCTGGGCGCGGGCGCCGCGCGAAGGGCTGTGTGAGCAGCTCGACGCCACACCAGGAAGCAGAAGGAGTACCTCCCCCATGGCTACACAGGAAGGGCGTGTCCTTGTCGTGGACGACGAGGCCCCCATCAGGACGCTCCTGGCCTCGGTCCTCGCTGCCAACGGCTACGAGGCGATCACCACACCCGATGCGCGCAGGGCCATGTTGGAGGCCCGGAGCCAGGCCTTCGCCGCGGCCATAGTGGATGTTCGGATGCCCGGCACGGGTGGCATCGAACTCTCCCGTTCGCTCCGTGCGGGCGATCCCGACCTTCCCGTGATCATCATCACCGGGTACGCGGACAGCGGGACCGCGCGCGAGGCCATACGCCTCGGCGCGTATGACTACATCACCAAACCCTTCGACCTCAACGATGTCGTGTTCAGCCTCGCCCGCGCCATTGAGCGCAGGGCGCTGCTGGTGGAGAACCGCGAGTACCGCAAGGACCTGGAGGCCAAGGTGGAACAGCGGACACGCGACCTCTCCGAGGCCATGGCGCGCCTCGAAGGCTCCCTCCGCGACATCCAGGCCGCGCACATCGAGTCCATCTTCGTCCTGTCGCGGGTCACTGAACTGAACGACGAGTACACGGGCAACCACATTCGCCGCGTCAGCCGCTACTGCGCGGAGATCGCTCGGAGGTTGGGGTGCAGCCCCGAGTTTGTGGAGCAGATCACGTACTCGAGCCCCATGCATGACATCGGCAAGATCTCCATCCCGTCCAACATCCTCGGCAAGCCGGGCAAGCTGACCAGCGAGGAGTTCGAGGTCGTCAAGCAGCACACGGTCAACGGCGCCCGAATTCTGGAGGGCATCCCGTTCCTGAGCTTGGCCTGCGAGATCGCCCTGAGCCATCACGAGCGCTTCGACGGCACGGGCTACCCCAATGCCCTCCGCGGCGGCCAGATTCCGCTCACCGGGCGCATCGTGGCCGTGGCCGATGTGTTCGACGCCCTGATCTCGCGCCGCCCGTACAAGGAACCCTACTCGTTCGAGCAGTCCATCGAGATCATGTCGAAGGAATCCGGGAAACACTTCGATCCGCAGGTTCTGGGGGCGTTCCTCGGCATCCGCGACAACATCCGCCAGATCGCGGCGGAACTGAGCGATGGTGAGGAGCCTCCCGATGCCGCACGGGGCAGAGAAGGGGACAGTCCCCTCTTCTGCTCAGCAGCCTTCGGCGCCCCAGAGGGGCGAAAAGGGGACTGTCCCCTCTTCTTCGAGGAGGTTCCGGCGTGACACAAGTGCATCGGCGCGACCCTCGGCGTCTTGGCGACACGCTGCGCGAGCTGGCCCCCCTGAATGAGGTGCAGGTCGAGCGTGCGGCCACGGCGGCCAAGGCGGCGGGGAAGCGGATTGGCGAGGTGCTCGAAGGCGCCGGCGTCATCACGGCCGAACTGAAGCAGCGCGCCCTGGGCCAGCAGTGGGGCATCCCCTTTGTGGACCTGCGCGACTACGCCTTTCGCGAGGAGGCGATCAAGAGCGTCTCCGAACGCCTGCTCAAGGAGCACAAGGTCATCCCCCTCGCCATCGAGGACAACACCCTGACGCTGGCGATCACCGACCCGCTGAACGTGCGGGCCATAGATGAGATTCGCCTCACCACCGGCTTCGCGGTCGAGCCCCGCATCGCGGTCGAGGAAGACGTGTTGCGCGCGCTCGACCACTACCTGGGGCTGCCCGCGGCCGACATGGCCAGCATGATGGCCGACGCGACCCAGCAGGCCGAGAAGGTCAAGGTGGAGCCGGCGTCCACTGAGGACGATGCCGAGGACCTGCGGCTCAACGAGGACGAGCCGGTCATCGTGCGGCTGGTCAGCCTGATCCTCGCCGCCGGCATCAGCAACGGGGCGAGCGACATCCACGTCCAGCCCGAGGAACGCGGCATCCGAGTCCGCTACCGCGTGGACGGCGTTCTCCGCGACGGGCCCGGCCACTCCTGGCGCTATGGCCGGGCGCTCATTGCCCGACTCAAGATCATGGCCCGCATGGACATTGCGGAGAAGCGGCGGCCGCAGGACGGGCGCATTTCCTTCCATTGCAGCGGCAAGCGCTACGACCTGCGGGTGTCGAGCCTCCCCGGCGTGTACGGCGAGAAGCTCGTCCTGCGCATCGCCGAGCATGGCTCGTCAGCCACTCCGCTGCACAAGCTCGGCTTCTCCGATGACCAGCTCAAGCGGTTCGAGGAGATCTTCTGCCGGCCCTACGGCATGATTCTGGTCACCGGGCCGACGGGCTCGGGCAAGACCACCACGCTCTACTCCGTGCTCAACCGCCTCAACAGCACTGAGAAGAACCTCGTCACCGTGGAGGACCCGGTCGAGCGCCGCATCGCCGGAGTGACCCAGGTGCAGGTCGGCTCCACCAGCAAGTCGCCCATGGCCTTCGCCACGGCCCTCCGCTCCGTCCTGCGGCAGGACCCGAACATCATCATGGTGGGCGAGATCAGGGACCACGACACCGCGCTCATCGCCACCGAGGCATCGCTCACCGGCCACCTGGTCCTCAGCACGCTGCACACCAACGACGCCGCGGGCGCCGCGCCGCGCCTCATCGAGATGGGGATCGAGCCCTTCCTCGTCTCCTCCTCGCTCCTGGGCGTGCTTGCCCAGCGCCTGGTGCGGGTCCTCTGCGCCAAGTGCCGGCAGGCCTATGAGCTGCCCCCTGAGGCTGTCGAGCGTCTCCACTTGCCCATCGGCACTGCCGAGGGAAAACTCGTCGCCTACAAGCCCGGCGGCTGCGCCGCCTGCGAGCAGACGGGCTACAGGGGACGCATCGGCGTCTACGAACTCCTCGTGGTGACCGACGAGAGCCGCTGCCTCATCCTCCAGCGCGCACCAGCCGCCGAGCTGGCGCGCCTGGCAGCCGACCAGGGCATGGTCACCATGCTTCAGGATGCCACCTCGAAGGTCCTCCAAGGCATCACGTCCATGGAGGAAATGCTGCGGGTTGTGGACATGCAGTAGCGGGAAGAACCGGGAGGGAGAACCAGCATGTCGCGCCCTGGCCGATGGCGCCCACGGTCCAGCAGAAAAGGGGACATTCCCGAGCGGCGTGGGGATAAGGAGCCGCCGCCTGAAGGCGGGACTCCGAACGAGTGCGTAACCTGTTGGGAGTCCCGCCTTTAGGCGGTCATCTCCTCTGCCTCCGCGGCAGTTGGAGCCTTATCTCCACGCCATTCGGGACATTCTCCTTCTCTGCGCAGCAGCCTACGGCGCCCCAGGGGGACATTCTGCTTTCCCGCGAAGCGGCCTTCGGCGCCCCCTTTGGGGGCGGGAAGCAGAATGTCCCCTTTCCCGCAGGTCCTCCACGGCCTGCATCAAGCCCAGCAGGTCGGCGGACTTCTCGAGAACCCCCGCGACGCCCAGAGCCCGGAGGGCGCCGGCGTCCGCGGACTCCGCGCTGCCTGAGAGCACGATGGCGGGCAAGGAATGGCCTGCTGCCCGCACCTCGCGCAGGAGACGGGCGCCGCTGGTGCCAGGGATGTTCATATCAACTAGCAGGACGTCGAACTTCCCCGCGCCGAGGGCGTCGAGCGCCGCGGGCGCGCTGCTCACACCGACGAAGTCATGCCCCCTCCGACGGCAGGCCCGGCGCACGAGTTCCAGCACGTCCTCCTCGTCGTCAACCATCAGCACGCGGGCAGAAAAGGGGACATTCTCCTTTTCTGCGGAGCAGCCTTCGGCGCCCCCAGGGGGGCGAAAAGGTGAATGTCCCCTTTTCTGCCCCTTCCCCAGGATGCCTCTGACCTCCGAGGCCAGCTCGGCGATGTCGAAGGGCTTCTGGAGGAAGGGCGTGCCGGCGTCGAGCAGGCTGCCACGGGCCATCGCCCTGTCCGCGTAGCCGGACATGAAGAGGACCTTGAGGCCGGGCAGGCTCTTGCGGAGACGCTCCGCGAGCGCCAGCCCCGTCATCCCGGGCATGACGATGTCCGTGACGAGGAGATCGGGCCTCAGGCCCGCCGCCTCGACGGCGCGGACGGCCTCGGCACCGTTGGCGGCGGCTGTCACACAGTAGCCCAGCTCGCTCAGCGTCGCCTCGAAGAGGTCGAGAAGGGCCGGCTCGTCCTCGACCACGAGCAACTGCTCGCCGCCGCCCCGTGGGCCTGCCCGCTCCTCGGGCATCGGTGCCGCCACAGGCTCCTCCTCGGTGCGGGGCAGATAGATACGGAAGGAGGCGCCCTTGCCCGGCTGGCTGCGGACGCGGATGCAGCCGCCCGACTGCTTGACGATGCCATAGGCGGTGGAGAGGCCGAGGCCGGTGCCCTGCAGCTTGGTGGTGAAGAAGGGTTCGAAGAGCCTGCCCTTCGTCGCCTCGTCCATGCCGCAGCCGGTGTCCGTGATGGCAAGCACCACGTACTGCCCTGGCACGACGCCGAGGTGGCTCCCCGCTTCGGCCTCGCTGATCTCGACGTTCCTGGTCTCGATTGTCAGCATCCCGCCCCGCGGCATCGCGTCGCGGGCATTCACGGCCATGTTCATGATCACCTGCTCGATCTGCCCGCGGTCAGCCTTCACGCGGCCAAGGTCGCCTGGCAGCGTGGTCACCAGCGCGATGTCCTCGCCGATGACCCTTCGGAGCATGTCGCCCAGGTCCCCGACCACGCGATTGAGGTCGAGGACGGTGGGGCGAAGGGTCTGCTTGCGGCTGAAGGCGAGGAGCTGCCGCGTGAGCGCGGTCGCCCGCTTCGCGCAGCCCTCGATCCGCGCCAGGTCTGCGGCGAGGGGGTCTCCGGCCCCCAGCCGCTCCTTCATCAGGTCGCAGTAGCCCATCAGAACCATGAGAAGATTGTTGAAGTCGTGGGCGATGCCGCCCGCGAGATGGCCGATAGCCTCGAGCTTCTGCGACTGGCGGAGCTGCTCCTCGAGCTGCCGGCGCTCGGTGACGTCGGTGAAGAAGGCCACGTTGTGTGGCCTGCCGCCCACTGCCATAGGGGTCGTCGAGATGTCCGCATAGAGCACACTGCCGTCCTTGCGGAGGCACGGCATGCAAGGCGCGAACGCCCTCTCCCGCGGCGCGTGGGACTGCAACTCCGCCTCCACGCGACCCAGCGCCGTGGGGGGATGGACGTCCGCCATGCTCAGCCGCCGCAGCTCCTCCTCAGTGTACCCGAGCATCCGGCAGATGGCCGGATTGGCATACGTGAAGCGCCCGGTCCCCGTGTCCGCCACCAGGACGCCCTCGGCCGCGACATCCAGGATCGCCCTGTAGCGCGCCGCCGACTCGCGCACGGCGTCGAGGCCGCCCTCCACCGCAAAGGCGTCTTGCCCCTCAGCCATCCCTCAGGCCTCCTAGCCACTGGGCCGTGCCCACGACCTCCGCGGCAGTGGCTCGTTCACGAGAAGCCAGTAGATGCCGAGCTGCTTCACCGCCTTGGTGAACTCCACTAAGTCCACCGGCTTGCGGACATAGCTGTTGCAGCGCAGCTCGTAGCTGTTCACCATGTCCTGGTCTTCCTTCGACGACGTGAGGATGACGACGGGGAGGAACTTCGTCAGGGGCGTGGCCCGGACCTGCTTGAGCACCTCGAGCCCGCCGATCTTGGGCAGATTGAGGTCGAGCAGCACGACCGCCGGGAGCTCGGAAGTGTCGCGCCCCGCGTGCGCGCCTTGGCCGAAGAGGTAGTCGAGCGCCTCGGCTCCGTCGCGGGCCACCACGATGTCGTTCACCATGTGATGCTCGCGCAGGGCACGGAGGGTGAGTTCCACGTCGTCAGGGTTGTCTTCCACAAGCAGGATGCACCTTCTCTCCATCTCGGTCTCCTCAGTCCGCCGCCAGTCGAGTGGGACGCGGGCCTCACTCATGGTCGGGCAGCGTGAAGCAGAACGTGGCGCCGTGCCCGGGGTTCCCCTCGGCCCAGACGCGCCCGCCGTGGCGTTGGATGACGCGCTGCACCGTGGCCAGGCCCAGGCCGGTTCCTGGGAACTCCTCCATGCTGTGCAGGCGCTGGAACGGGGTGAATAGCTTGCCGGCGTAGGCCATGTCGAAGCCGGCGCCGTCGTCGCGCACAAAGTAGACCTTGCCCTCCCCTGTCGCGGTCACGCCGAACTCGATGTGCGCCGTGGGGCGCTTGCCCGTGAACTTCCAGGCGTTTCCCAGCAGGTTGTCGAGCGCGATCCGCATCAGGCGCCCATCTCCGCGCGCGGTCACGCCGGGGGCGATCGTCACCTCGGCGGCCCGGCCCGGCTCGGCGGCGCGCAAGGCCCCCACGGCCTCCTCGGCCAGCCGAGTGAGGTCCAGCCCCTCGGGCTGCATCGGGTCGCGCGTGATGCGCGAGAGCTGGAGCAGGTCGTCAATGAGGCACACCATCCTCTGGCTCGCGGCGCGCACGCGCTCTATGTAATGCCGGCCCTCTGCATCCAGCAGGGGCGCATACTCGCGCAGCAGGAGCCGGCTGAAGCCGTCCATCGCGCGCAGCGGCGCCCGCAGGTCGTGTGACACGGAGTAGCTGAAGGCCTCGAGTTCCCTGTTCAGCGCGGCCAGCTCGACCAGGCGGTTGCTCTGCTCCCGGCTCAGCCGTGCAATCGTCTGCTCGGCGCGCTTGTGGGCGAGCGCCTCGGCGAAGGCGAGCGAGAGCGCCTCGACCGCCTCGAGGTCGGCCTCCGCGTAGCCGCCCGGCTTGTTCGCCAGGCCGATCATCCCCACGGTCGTGCTCCCCCGCTTCAGCGGCACGCTCAGGAAGCAGGCTACCTCCTGATGGCCCTCCGGCAAGGCGGAAAAGGGGACATTCACAGCGGGGACATTCTGCTTTCCGCCCCCAAGGGGGGCGCCGCAGGCCGCTTCGCGGGAAAGCAGAATGTCCCCTTCGGGCGCCGAAGGCTGCTGCGCAGAAAAGGAGAATGTCCCCTTTTCTGCCTGACGAGCCGGATCGTTCACGATGCGCGAGCGTCCCTCGAGCATCGTCGAACGGTCGAGCCCGTGCACGGGCATGCCTTGGATCAGCCGGGCCGACTCGTCCCGTGGGATGCTGCACGCCTCCCAGCCGGGATTGCTGAGCACAATCGTGTTGAAGAGACCCGCCTCGTCGAGTTCGCCGATGAAGCCGAACTTGCTGCCGGTCAGGCGCTCGGCCACGGAGAGGCAGGCTCGGGCCACCTCCACGTCGGTCTCGGCAGTCAGAGCGTCCTGGAGCACGCGGTTGATCCCCGTCAGCAACGCGTTCTGGCGCAGCACATGGGCCTCGGCTGCCTCGCGCTCGGCGATCTGGGCGCGGAGTTCCGCATTCGCCGTGGTCAACTCGTGCGCCCGCTCCTCCACGCGCGGCTCCTCGACACGCTGGGCGTCCTGAGCGTCTGCCTACGATGCGAGGTACGAACGAGCGACCGCCAGCATCGGGCGCTCGTGACCAAGCACCAGCTCACCGAAGGCCTCTCGGTCTCCCTCTCTTGCCTTGGCGACCAGTTCAGCATCCGTGGCGGCCATATCACCCTCTAGGACGTACCGAGCACCCGATCTGTCACGGAGCGAGCGACGGAGAATGCAGTAGGATCATACTTCCGGGGCAGAAAAGGGGACATTCTCCTTTTCTGCGCAGCAGCCTTTGGCGCCCCCAGGGGGCGAAAAGGTGAATGTCCCCCTTTCTGCGTCGATTGCCATCACCGCGCCCCTTGCGCAGGGTCTTGGCCGACATCGCCTCAGCAGAGCAACCCTGACAACGCCCCTCCCCTAGGGCACAACGCTGTAAGGGGCTGAACCGTGGCGGACAATCTCCGCGGATTCGCCCGGAGACATGACTTGAGGCGAGTCGCCAAGGCGCGCCTGACTCCCATCCGCGCGCCCTGCGCAGTCTAACGCTACCCGAAACCTGCCTGCCCGGCGCGCCGGCCCCCACAGGGGCCCCGGTGCACCCGGCCGACAGCAGGATTATAGATAGTATAGCGCAGGCTGGCGAGCTGCCAAGCGGCGAGATGGCACAAGTCTGGCCCCCAACCCTGGTGAGCTCGTTCGAAGCTCCTGAGCCCGACCCTCTCCCTACCCTCTCCCTACAAGGGAGAGGGGTCCCAACCCCTCTCCCTGCCAGTGAGGGGGTAGGGGGAGGGTCGGAGCCGGTGACCGGCGACAGGTGCCAGGATTGGAGGCCACGCTCGAGGGCAGCGACGACGTAGGACGGGAACCGTTCCTGCCATCAGCCGCCGTCCTACACAGGATGTGGTGCTTGGGCCGCGGCCTGTACGCCATGGCTCGCCCCGGACAGTCGTTGTCCTCCACGTGGGGCCGCCCCGTTCAATCCACCAGCCCATGCTCCGTTGCGCAGCGGATCAGCTCGGCGCTGGAATCGAGCGGCAGTTTCCCCAGGAGGCGCGCCCGCTCATGTATCATCTACAGCAGGGCAGTGTACTTGGCAAGCAGGGGCACCCCTTGTCATCTCGCCCTCCCGAAGGGAGGGGGCTGGTTGAGGAACAGCCAGTAGGAGCCCATCTGGCCCATGGCGGCCCGGAACTCAGCAGCAGTGGCCGCCTTGCGCACGAAGCTGTTGCAGCCGAGCTGGTAGGCTCTGACGAGCTCCTCGTCCGATTCGGACGACGTGAAGATGACGATGGGGACGCAGCGGGTTCGGGGGTCCGCGCGGGCCCGCTGAAGGACCTCCAGGCCGCTCGCCAGGGGGAGGTGGAGGTCGAGGATAACAACGGCCGGCAGGTCGCCCGGCGCGCGGCCCTCATACTTGCCTGCGGCGAACAGGTAGTCGAGGGCCTCCGCTCCGTCCCGCGCCACGACCACCTCGGGGGGCCCGGCGAGCTTCTGGAGCTCCCGGACGCTCAGCGCCTCGTCGGCAGGGCTGTCCTCCACAAGCAGAATGATTCTCTTCCCCACGTGCGTTCTCCCCGGTTGGGATACGGGCAACCCTCAGTGCGCCACTCAGGGAAAGCCCTACAGGTTGGCCTCCACACAGGTGCACTCGCCGTGGCAGTTGCAGACCACGATCTTGGCGCCGACGGCGTTGAGGGCAATCCACCACTGGCCCATGGCCTTGCCCTTCCCGGCCTTGGCATTGTAGAGGTGCACGACCATGGACCCGCCGCTGAGGGTCAGGAAAATGTAGCGCTTGCTGTTGTCCAATTGGTACACTTGCCCGTTCAAGGTGAGGGTGTTCTGGTTGCCGTTGCCCTTGGGCTTCAGTCGGATCAGCACGGCCGGCCCCGTGTAGACCAGGCTGCCGTTCGAGGCCAGCAGGTCGTCGCGGGTGATCCGGGTCCCGTCGGGCCTTAGAAGCTCGAACTCGAAGTCATCGCTGTTGCTCGAGTTGAGGTTGACATCGCCGCCGAGGGTGCCGCCAGACACCGGCTCCGCCGGGGGCTCGGGTTGCGGCTCGGGCTGAGAGGCCGGCTGCGGCGGCGCTCCCGGCCCCACGTGGGACGCAGCGGGGCTGGAGAGCATGGCGATCATGCCGCCAGGGTCGCTCGGCAGTGAGAGCGCAGTGTAGCTCTCCACCCGGCCGCCTCTGCGCAGCACTACCGCGATCGAGCAGTCGCTCGAGACGAATGCCGTGACGTAGTGGCCCACCGAATCGAGCTCGCTGAGGCTCGGCTCGCGGTACAACTGGCTCAGCACCTGGCCAGGCGTCGCCTCGTCCGCAAGGGGGTTCCTGAAGGCGCTGAGATTCCTCACGTAGGGAGCCAGCACGGCCACGAGGTCCGCGCCCTGGGGGGGATAGCTGCTGTACTTGCTGTAGAACAGCTCCATAGCCGTGCCGATCTGCTTGAGATTGCTCTCTGCCTGGGCGATGTGGACCAGTGTGCGCGCGCCCCGGTAACCGCTGTAGCCCAGCGCCAAGAGCAGGCTGAGAACGCCCGCGGCAACGAGGGTGCCCACGGTGCTAAGGGCGCGAGCGCTCCTACGAGGCGTCCGACTGTTCATGTTAGCCGTCCTTTCGTGCAAGGCGGGATGCCCTTCTCCGCCACTGATAGCGTACCCGCGAACTCAGCGGCCCCCTATGAGGCCCAGGCCGCTCCACGCTCCCGGAGAACACTGTCTCTGTGGTAGGGGAAAGTCCCGGCGCGCAAGACAGGGAAACCTCAGCCCGTCAGGATCTTGCGATCCTGTGCGAGCGAAGGCTGCCTGAAGGCAGGACTCCAAACGGGTCCCTCTCCTGGTTCGGAGTCCTGCCTTTAGGCAGTCTTGGTGCCGGTGAGCGCGCCGTCGAATCGCTGAAAGCTATCTAAATAACTCGCCACGATTCTGAATCAATGTGGGCGGGGCCTCCGCGCCCCGCGCCACCCTGCGCGGGGCAGAGACGCCCCGCCCACAGGCATGCACCATTCTG
>VGYV01000058.1 GCA_016872855.1 Planctomycetota bacterium | reverse complement strand
TGCGGCAGCTGTCCTGGAGGAGCGTGACCCAGATGTTGGGCATCTGGAAGACATTTGGGATGTGGTAGGTGATGTCGCGGAGGTGGACCTCGTTTGGGATGCGGAACCATGTGTCTGGGCCGAGGTTGATGCGGGTGTCAATCTGGACGGGGATTCTGACGCCGCCGACAGTGACCTCGTCGCGCTGGCCGGGCACATCCTTCCATTGGGAGCCGTCCCACTGCTGGAGGCGGCCGGTGTCCGGGTTGCGGCGCACGCCGGCGCTGCCGGAGCCTGAGGGGCTACTGACGCTGATCCAGAAGCCGCCGCCCTGGCCCATGGGCTTGTAGCTGACGGAGTAGTTGTCGTTGCTCATGGCCACGGCCCAGCCGAGGCCCTGGATGTACTGGGCGTCCACGTTGGTCGTCGTCGTGCCGCTGCGGTCCTGCTGGATGAGCGTGAGCTTGATGTGCTCGTCGCTGATGCGCTCGACCGTGATGTCCTGGTCGTCCGTCTTCACGCGGTAAGTGGTGTCGCTGATCTTCTGGATTTCGTAGGTCTTGCGGTCGGTGTTGGTGATGAGCCAGTGGAAGGGGCCGAGCTGGCGCGCCTCGACGTAGAAGGGCGGGTCATCGGTCCAGACGCGCCAGCCGACGTGCTGGCCGCCGTCCATGAGCTTGAGGATGTGGAGGTCGAACTGCACGCCGTTGCCTGGGAAGAAATCCACGTCGGGGTAGATGGCGACGGCTTCGATGCCGTGCTTGAGCGCGGTGCGGTGGATTTCCATTTTGACGAGTTCGGCGCAGGCGAGGGACATGCCCCACTCCCAACGGGCGAACATGTTGAGGGTCTGCTCGATCTGGGGAATCCACTCCTGCGCCCGCGCGTAGGCCGCGTCGTAGGCCACCACGGGGTCGCCAGCCAGGATGGGCGGGTCGGCGTCGCCGGTCGGCGGCGTCGGGCCGTCCTGCCACACCAGATTGTCGCTGGGATAGTCCGGCCCCCACTTCTTGAGGCTGGCCAGGGTGCCGAGCATGGTGGTGTTGGAGGCGTAGCGGATGCCGTCGTAGTAGAGCCAGGCCATGGCCTCGTTGAGGTAGGCGATAGAGCTGATGACGTTGGCCTCGTAGAGGACGCCGCCGTAGGCGCACTCGTCGGCGGCGTTCTGCACCTGGATGCGGGTGCTCGTGACCATGCCCGAGTCGGCCACGAAGATGACCGAGGCGGCGAGCATGAAGAGCGTAAGGGCGCCGAACACCAGCGCCTGCCCCCGCTCGTCCGATGCCAACGACTTCAGCTTGGACATCATGGCCGGCTCGCCTTCTTAGACAATCGGAAGCCGAGAACCGAACCCACTGCTGGACAAGCCAGCAGTGCCACGACTAACCACTGCCACGCCGACCGTGGCACGGCTGGCTTGTCCAGCCGTGTCCCCCCTGTTTGCTGTGCGGCCTTCAGGCCGTCCTCTTACCCGATACGGGCTGAAGCCCGCACTCCGAACAAAAGCCCTCTATGGGTTCGACCCCGACGTCACGTCGGGGATGATCTCGTGCCCCGTCACTCCCTGGAGATCACCGTCCCAGGGCTGGGGGATGCTGACGGCCTGGGTGAGGACCTTGTGGACGACGCCATTGTGGGTGACTGTGCGCCCCCACATCGGGATGGCGTTGACGAAGGGGAAGATCAGCTCGAAGTCGTGGCTGACCTCGGCGGTCACAGTTTTGTCGCCGGCGTCGAGGTCATTGAGGACGGCGACGCTGGTCTTGGCCTGGGACTGTGGGGAGCGGGCGAGGTTGCCCCAGCCTGGGATGAAGATGGGGGCGGCGCCGGAGCGGGTGCAATCGGAGCCTGCGATGGGGCTGCACACGATGGCTGCCGCGCGCTCGGGGTCCTCGTTCACCAGCACGGCGCGGGCCGCGGCGTGGGCCGCGTAGTTCACCACCTGCTTCGCCACGGCGATGAGGCAGAACTGCATGATGGCCACGGTGATCAGTATCTGGATGGGGAAGGCGATGGCCGTCTCGACCAGCACCTGGCCGCGCTCGTCCCGAAGGATACGCATGGGCCGCCACGCTCCAGGGAAAGGATGTGTGGATGAATGGATGGGTGGATGAATGCCAGAGGGCCGAACGCTCCTCTCTTGCACCCATCCACTCATCCAATCATCCATTCATCCCGTCCTTCCGTTCACAACGCCCCCACCCTCACCAGCCACACCCAGAGGGTGCCCACACTGATGGCGAAGCAGTAGGGCACGGTCAGGCGTGCCGGGCTGTCGCTCTCCTTGGCCTTCACCACCTTGCCCGGGCGCACGAGGGCGACCAGGGAGTCGCGCAGGCCGCGCCGGAGCTGGCCTTTCCACACGAGGACGCCGAGGGCGAGCACGCCGCCCACAAGGGCCGAGGCCATGATGGCCAGCAGGGCGAAGTACCAGCCCTTGAGCGCGCCGATGGCCACTGCCAGCTTCACATCGGCCGCGCCGAACGCTCCATAGAGAAAGAACACGCCGAACAGCCCGCCCGCGAGCGCAATCCCAAGGAGGCTGTCCAGCAGACAGAAGTCTTGCCTCAGCCCCCCCACCGCGGGGGTGACAGCGAGCGCGGATGCGCTCGGCAGGGTGCGCTCCAACATGCCCACCCCGCCGAGCACGTAGCCCAGCATCAGGCCGGCCAACGTCGCCGGCAGAGTCGCCCAATTATACACCTTGCCCCAGGCAAGGTCCGTGTACGCCGCCGTCACGAGCACCGCCAGCAGCAGCAACTCACGCGCGGCGTCGAAGTAGATCAGCACGGCTTCCGCTTCCCTGGGGCACCGGCCTGCGACGAGCCGCGGTCGGGTCCCCGGCGGCACCCCAAGGGTGGACCCTCAGAGCGACACCGGCAGCCCAGGCCCGCCTCGTCTCACACGCGCCAACAGTGGGTGCGCCGCCATTACGGCGTCCCACTATCCTTGATGTCGGAGAGGCCGCGCCGGACGTTGCCCGCCGCGCTGTCGGTGATGCCGGAGTCGAGCGTGGCATCGGTATCACCGCCCAGGCGCTCGGTGGACACGCGGAACAGGTCGCGGATCTGGTTGCCGAAGACCGTGATGATCCCGATCGACAGCACCGCGACCAGGACCACGATCAGAATATACTCTGTCGTGGACTGGCCCCGCCTTCGCGAACGTCCCAACCGCATACGCTGTCTCCTTTCAAAGGGACATGCCGACCCTCATGGAATCGGTAGACACACTACCGATGTGATCTCACGGTATTGGGCCGAGAGGCCGCCGAGGACCATTGCGGAGATGCCGACGAGGAGCGCCACGATGATGGAGACAACGATGGCGTACTCAGCCGTGGCCTGCGCCTCTTCGCCCCAGAGCAGGCGCCGCACGAAATCCGCCGCGCGTCTGGCCATGACTCGCCCTAAGTGGGTGCGCAACAGCACCTTGGCGCCATCGTCCCCGAACATCGTTAGTATACCCCCACACGCATGATTGTCAAGTCGTCTTTTTCCGGCCGCCTTTCGTTCGCGACCGCTCCCGAAAACAGTTGAACCCTCTATACTCATTATGCTATACTCCTTGCGGGAAATCCAGTCGGATTCCGACGCCTGGGCGCGGCGAGTCGCGCAGCCCCCGGGCGCCTGCCTTCGGCACAGAGGAATCGTCCGTGCCTTCCCGGCTCACCGCGGCCGCCGCCGCTCTCTCCATTGCGCTCGCCGCCTCCGTCGCCTCTGCGGGCGAGGCCAGGGTCAGGGGCGAGGACACGTCCCTCTACCTCGAGGTTGACCGCGACGCGGAGAAGCTCCTCGAGGCCGCCCGCACGGCGGCTAAGGCGGGCAACTGGCGCCAGGCGGTCGAGGCCTACCAGCGGGTCGCCGACTTCGCTGGCCGCTCCGGGACCCAACCCCTTGTGGTCTCGCCGACCGAGCCCTCAATATATGTGCCCATACAGGACGTAGCGGCCAGGGAGATCGCCGCTCTCCCCCGCCCGGCCCTCGACCTCTACCGCGAGGGGCAGGATGCCGCGGCCAAGGCACTTCTCGAACGAGCCTTGCCCGCCAAGGACGCCACACTGCTGGCCGCGGTGGCTCAACGCTACCTGGCCTCCTCGTGGGGCGACGACGCTTTGGCCGCCCTCGGCTCCCTGGCCTTCGAGCGGGCCGACTTCACGGGGGCGGTGGCCGTGTGGACACGCCTCCTGGACACTTGCCCCGAGCCGAGCGTGCCGCTTCCGGCCATCCTCGCCCGCCTGTGGGTCAGCTACCGGGCGCTTGGTCAGGTGGACGCAGCGCAGGCCGTGGCCGAGCGCCTTCGCTCCCGGCACCGCGGCGCAGCGTTGCACGTCGGGGGCGAAGAGGTTTCGGTCGAGCGGTTTCTCGAGCAGGATGTGCGACCCGCCCCCGACGCCCGCTTAGTGGCTGGGGTAGCCGAGGTCGGCGGCCCCGCATGGCGGTTCCCCCTCCCCTACGCCGCCATTCGCCCATCGGGCGGCTCGACGTATCCGATTGCGCTGCCTCTACATGCGACGGTTTCCGGCGACAGAGCGTTCCTCGCCGACCACGGGGCCATCTATGCCCTGAGCCTGGAGAGCGGCCAGCCGGTGTGGCTCTACCCCGACGCGCCCGAGGCCGGCCCAGTTCCCGCCCTCGACGAGACGATTCACGCCGTGGCCTGCTCGGACGGCCGGGCTTTCGCCCGCCTGGCCAACACGCTCGTTGCCTTCGACGCGGCCACGGGCCAGCTCCTGTGGCGCCGCACCTTCGCCGAGGAGAAGGCGGGCGCCGCCCCAGAGGCCGACCCCAAGGAGAAAGGCGACGAGGGCGGCGATGCGGCCCCGAAGAAGAAGGGCCGCAGGAAGCCCAGCAAGGCCCTCGGCTCAAAGACCCGCGTCATCCTCACGCCCCCGGTCGTGGCGGGGTCGCGACTCTTCGTGGGCTTCACTCACCTCGGTGAGGAGGCGCGGACAAGCCTCGTCGCCCTCGACGCGACGAGCGGGCAGGAGCTCTGGCGAACTTTCGTCTGCTCCCGCACCATCCCGGCCTTCCTGGGCCTCGGCGCCTCCGCCAGCCCGCCCGTGGTCGCGGGCGATGCCGCTTACCTGGCCACGAATCTCGGCACCGTGGCCGCGGTGGACGCCTCGACGGGCGCGCTCCGGTGGGTCCATCGCTACGCCTCGTTCCCCAGCCACCTGCGGCGAAGCATCCTCGAGCGCAACGAGCGCTGGGCCAACTGCCCGCCCATCGTGGACGCTGGCCTTGTGTTCGTCGCGCCGCAGGACGCCTCGGCGCTTCTGGTGCTCGACGCCGGCCGCGGCTCGCTCGCCTGGTCTGCGCCGCGGGATGGCGGGCGCTACCTCGTGGGCATCGAGGGGCAGCGCCTCTTCTGCGCCGGCACGCAAGTGGTTGCCATGAATACACTTACCGGCAAGCGCCTCTGGGTCGCCGACCTTCCAGAGGGGGCAGCGGCTCGCCCTGCCCTCTGCTCTGGGCGCCTCTACGTGTCCACGGAGAAGGCGCTCATCAGCGTCCTCACGACCGATGGCTCCGCCGCCACCTCACGCCTCTGGCAAGCGTTCGAGGAGCCGGGCAACCTCACCGTGGTGGACCGCGCGCTCCTCGTCGCGTCGCGCGATCGCCTGTATGCCTTCAGCGACTGGGCGACGTCTCAGGCCGCCCTTGCCGCTCGCCGCCAGGCCGATGCTGCTGACCCCCTGGTGCCCCTGACGTTTGGCCTCCACGAGGCCCACCGCGGCGCCCATGCCGCGGCTTTGCCCCACCTTGAGGAGGCGCTTCGCCTCGCCACCGCAAGGAAGGATAACGACGCCGAACAGCGCGCCCGCCAGGCGCTCTTCGGCGCCTTCCGCGCCCTGGGCGAAGCGGGCGACGCCGCCGCGCTGGCCAAGGCCATTCCCTACGCCCCCGAGCCCTCGGCTGCCGTCGCCGCGCTCCTCGCCCTCGCCCGCCTCCACGAGGAGCAGGGCCGAGCCGCCGAAGCCGTCGCCGCCTGCCAGAGAGCCATCCAGGAGCACCCGAATGCCGTGTGCCGCACGGAGCAGGGCTTGCGCGTCGCCGCCCGGGCGCTGGCAAGCACGGAGGTCTCGCGGCTGCTCAAGCAGCATGGCCGTGCAGCCTATGCGGCCATCGAGGCCGAGGCGGGTCGCCGCGTCGCGTCGGCCAAGACGGCTGCGGAGCTCGAGAGCGTGGTCCGCGCCTTCCCTCACAGCGCGGCGGCGGAGCAGGCGCTGCTGCGCCTCCTGGCCGCGCCTGACGCCCGTGCGTCCGCGGCCCACCTGGTCGCGCTCGGTCACGGGTTGGCTCCAGAGCCCGCCTCGGACGCCCGTTCTGCCATCGGAGCCAAGCTCAAGGCCCTCGCCGACGCGGCGCGAACCAGTGCCACGGCCATGGCCCCCCGCTGGCAGGTCCAGACCCGCATCGCCCACCAGCGCACCCAGGTCGTCTCACTAGGCGGCGCGCCACCGGGCGTCCTCTACCTGGCGACGGCCCGCCGCAGCTTCGACCGCTCGATGCCCTTCGACGCCATCGAGTGCCGCAAGACCGACACGGGGCAGCTCCTGTGGCAGCGCGAGGTGAGCGAGTGGGACGGCTTGGGCGCCGTCGTTGGCGACCGGCTGCTGCTTGCGACGTTCGACGAGGTGGTCGCCCTCGACCCGATGAGCGGGGTCGAGCGCTGGCGGGTTTCGCTGGCTGCGCCGGCCGCCCCCGAGGTCCTGGAGCCTGAGGAGCCCGTTCCCCCGCCGCCTCCGCGCAAGGGCCCGCCTCGCATCAGGCCGTGGGAGCGCCGCCGCGCGGAGCGCACCCGCATCGTCGCCCTCGCCACCGGCCCCCACGCCGTCTACGCGGGCCTCCTCGGCGGCGAGGTGGCGGCCTTCGCACTCGACGACGGCGCGAAGCTCTGGAGCCGTCAGCTCGACACCAAGGCCCTCCTCTCCCGCGGCCTCTTCGTCTGCGACGGCAAGGTGTGGGCCTGCGCCGAAAGCCCGGCGGCACTCTACGCCCTCATCGAGAAGGACGGCACAGGCGATGGCGGCATCCCCTTCCCCCGCGACGAGGCCGCCTTCCGCGTCCCCCGCATCACCGACCGCCCAGCCTTCGTGGCCGCCCAGGGCCGCCTCTACGTCGTCGCCGACGACCACACCGTCCACGCGCTCGACCTGCGCCGCAGCCTGCGCCTATGGGAGGCCTACCTCGAGACCAGCATCAACCGCATCCTCACCAGCGACGACGGGCAGTTCTGCCTCGCCATCCCCGACGTGTTCCTCCACAACGCCCAGATCGTGTCGCTCCACCCCGACACGGGGAAGGTGCGGCGCCGCCGCTCCGTCCTCGGCGGCACCCTCACCGATGCCGTGCTGGCGCCCGACGCGCTCTACATGGGCGAGCGGGACAACGATAACGCCCTGGTGATTCGCGCTCTCCACGCCTCGGACCTCGGGGAGCGCTGGCGCACGGCCCCGCTCCAGCTCGCCCAGCCCTCCCCCATCGCCGTCGGCGATGGCGTCCTCGCCGTCGCCGGCCGCCACGGCGGCGAGCGCGCCGCCCTCCTCATCTCCGCCGCCAACGGCCGCATTCTGGGCGATGCCGAGACCAAGGGCGCGAATGAGCTCTCCGTGGCCCTCGCCGGCGACCTGCTGGTCCTCGGCTCCGACCGCGGCATCCACGCCTACGGCCCGTCGGACGCCGCGGCCCTCGACCAGCGCGTGGCCGCCCTGGGCGCCCGCACCGCGGCGGGCGACCGCTCGGCGCTCCCCCCCCTGGCTGCCGCGCTCTACCAGCGCGGCGACGAGCGCCGCGCCATCGCACTCCTCGCCCAGGCACTCGCCGACGGGTCGCTCCCCGCCCCCGACTACGCGGCGCTCAAGGACCAGCTCAACTCCCTCCGCGAATCCCTCGCCACCCGCGAGCCGGCCGAGATCGAGACCGCCCAAGTGCCCGTGCCACCCGACGTTGACGGCCTGATAGACGAGCCCTGGCGGGCCGACCTGGCCGCCCGCCTGGGCGGCCCGGCCCACATTGACGAAATCCAGGGCGTGCCCCCCGAACTCGCCCGCTGGCGCTCCCCCAGCGACCTCTCCGCCGTCCTCTACACAGGCTGGGACAGCAAGTACTTCTACTTCGCCATTGACGTCAGCGACGACGTGCACCGGACCTACACGGGCCAGACCGACACCTGGGTGGGCGATGGCCTGATCATCTCGATTGACGCCGAGAACGATGGCGGCTACGGCTACCGCTTCACAGGCAAGGACCTCCTCCTCACCCTCGCCCTCACCCGCAAGGACGAACGCCGCGACGACGATGGCGACGACGAGCCGAGCGGCGAATACCGCGTCCGCATCAAGGACGACAATTCCGGCGCCGTCTACGAGGTCGCACTCCCCTGGGACTACCTGGGCATCGAGGACCCCAAGCCCGGCTTCCGATTCGGATTCAACGTCACCGTCACCGACGACGACGGCGACCGCGCCGTCAAGGCCATCTCGTGGACCCCCGGGATGATCCTCGACCGCGACCGCTCGATGATGATTCGCGGCTTCACCCCGGCCCTGTTTGGCGACGTGGTGCTCACCGGGCGGCAGGCCGGCCCCGCCCCCCTCTGGACCCCGCCCCCGCCCCAACGCGACGACCCGTTCCGCGTCTACCGCATCCGCCCGTCGAAGGAGAAATGAGTTGAGCTGCCGATCTGTGGAACATCCCAGATTCCAGATTCCACATCCCAGATTCCATTCCGCATTCCGCATTCCGCATTCCGCATTGGTCGTCCTGCTGCTCCCCTTCCTGGCCCTGGGCGCTGAGCCGGACCTCGAGAAGCAGGTTGACACGATTGTCTCGAAGCTGCGCCGCGCGAGCGTGGAGGAGGTGTTCGCGGCGGAGCGTCAGCTCGCCGGCCTGGGCGCAGATGCCGTGCCCTTCCTCAAGACCCAGCTCGCCAAGGCCCAGCCGCCGGCCCAGCTCGCCTTGGCCAGAGCCCTGTGCTCCCTCGGCAGCCCCGAGGAGACGGTCAAGCCCCTCGTCGCGCTCATCGAGGCCGGGCGGGCGCCCGAGCTGAGCGTCGCCGCCGCCGCCATCTTGGCCGAGGAGCCAGCCCGCGACCTGCCGGCCACCGAGCGCGAGCTGCTCCGCCTCGCCGACAACGCGGAACTGGCCCCCGAGGTCGCCCGCGCCGTCGCCCGCGCCCTCTACTTCACCGCCACCACCGAGGAGAGCCTGAAGAAGGCCAACGCCACGCTCCGCCGCCTGCTCGTAGCCGCAAAGGACGAGGCGGTGCGCCGCGAGTGCGCCCTAGCCCTCGCCGAGATTGACGACTTCCATCCCCCCGTCGAGGACCTCCTCCAAGCGATGGCGGCCGAGCCAACCACCGCAGGCCGCCTCGCCCGAGCCCTCGTCCAGAACCGAAACCTCAAGGCCCTCCTCGTCAAGCCCAAAAGCCGCGAGGGCTCCCTCAACGACCGCATCCTCGACGAGGTGAAGTCCCGCATCCAGCTCGTCCACGTCGAGGAGCCGCTGCCCGACCAGATTCTTGTGGACGCCGCGGCGAAGGGCATGTTCGGCGCCCTCCTCCGGGGCGAGCACCCCGACCGCCACAGCAGCTACTTCGACCAGGAGGAGTGGAAGAAGTTCCGCGAGCATATCGCCGGCCGCTACGCAGGCATCGGGGCCGTCGTCCAGTTCATGAAGCACCACGACTCCGGCGGCACCCCGCTCTTCACCGTCGTGCGCCCGACCTACAACGGCCCGGCCTACAAGGCCGGCATCCGCTCCTACGACCGCATCATCGAGGTCGGCGGCGAGCCCACCACGGGCAAGCGGCCCGACGAGATCATCGGCCTCCTCCGCGGCAAGCCCGGCACCGAGGCCGTCCTGGCCATCACCCGCCCCGGCTCGACGGAGAAGCAGACCCTCAAGGTCACGCGCGCCGACATCGAGGTCCCCAGCGTCAGCTCCCAGCTCCTCCCCGCCAAGCTCGGCTACGTTCGCCTGACGGCCTTCAGCGACTCGACGGCGAAGGACCTCAGCGCCGCCCTCACAGCCCTCGAGAAGCAAGGGATGCTCGCCCTCGTCCTCGACCTTCGCAACAACCCAGGCGGCCAGCTCCAGGCCGCCGTCGAGATCACCGACAACTTCCTCAAGGACAACAAGCTCATCGTCTACACTGAGGGCCGCAACAAGCGCATCGCCCCACGCGAGGAGTACCGCACGAAGGACCCCACGACCCACCCCGACTACCCCATCGCCGTGCTCATCAACGGCGGCAGCGCCAGCGCCTCCGAAATCGTCGCCGGCGCACTCCAGGACCACCAGCGCGCCATCCTCATCGGCCAGAAGACCTTCGGAAAGGGCAGCGTCCAGAAGCTCTTCCCCCTCCTGGCCACCGCAGGCCAGAGCGGCATGAAGATCACCGTCGCCAAGTACTTCCTCCCCAGCGGCCGCAGCATCCACGGCAAGGGCGTGGCCCCCGACGTCAAGGTGAGCTACAAGGCCCCCTTCACCGCCAAGGAGTTCGAGCACCTGCGCGAGACCGGCGCCTTCCACCGCTACGCCGCCGCACACTGGGCCAAGAGCAAGGACACGCTCGCCCGGCTCGCCGAGTTCGACAACCTCGATCCCGCCGCCTACCCCGAGTTCGACACCTGGTACAAGGCCCTCGCCGAGGAGATCGGCCGCGACAAGGCCCGACGCCTCCTCCGCGCCTGGCTCCGCATCCTCGCCGCCGACGGCCGCGGCACGGAGTTCGCCTGCGACCCCCAAGAGGACAACCAGCTCCAGCGCGCCATCCTCGAAGTGGCCAAGAGCATCAAGGGCCTCGACGCCAAGCAGATCGCCGAATACCGCGCCTTCGCCTCCCAGCCCCTCCCCAAGGAGGAGCCGGACGAGGACAACGGCCGGCCCGAGGGACACCCCGAGGAATAGCCCCCGTGCTCAATTTCCGATTTCCGATTTCCGATTTCCGATTTCAGAGCCACGACGCCCGAGCCAAGAGCCTGGCCCCGATCGCCATTCGCAACTCGGCAATCGGCAATCGGCAATCGGCAATCGCCATCCTCTCCTTCCTCCTCCCCCTCCTCGCCCACGCGGCCCAGCCCCCCTCCCTCCCCGTCCGCGCCGTCACGGTTGGCGATGAAGCCATCGAGGGCGGCCTGGCCGGCCTCGACGCCACGCCCGCCATCGAGCTGCTCGTCAAGGGCGAGAAGCGGCGAATGGCTTGCTCCGACCTCCTGGCCATCGAGCTGCGCCAGGGCAAGGCCACGCCCAGCCGCGACGAGGCTGCCCTCGTCCTGCGCAACGGCGATTGCCTGCGCGGCGCCATCCGCGGCGGAAGCTCCCGCGCCGTCACCCTCAGCAGCCCAGTCTTCGGCGCCGCCGAGTGCCCCCTGGCGGCCATTGCCCGCATCGAGCTGCCCACTCCGCAGCCCTCGCGGCCCCTCCAGCCCGCTGAGAGGCTCGACAAGCTCCTCCTGCGCAACGGCGAGCTGATCGAGGGCACCCTCGAATCCCTCGACGACAAGGGCGTCAAGTTCCGCTCCGCCCTCCTCGGCGACCTCGAGGTCACGTTCGACCGCCTCGCGGCCATTGTCCTCGCCACCCAGGCCGGCGCCCCACCGAAGGCCCCCGAGGGCGTCGTCGCCATCGCCCGCGCCGACGACGGCACGGCCCTCTCCGGCCAGCTCAAGGGCCTCAAGGACGGCGCCATCGAGCTTCAAGCCGCCTTCGGCGCCCCCCTCTCGCTCCGCGTCGCCCGCCTCCTCAGCCTCGAGTTCCGCGGCGGACGCCTCGTCTATCTCTCCGACCTCGACCCCGCCGAGGCCAAGGAGACGCCCTTCTTCGACCTCGTGTGGCACTACCGCCGCGACGCAAGCGTGGACGGCCACCCCCTCCGCATCGGCGACCGAACCTATCGCAAGGGCATCGGAACCCACTCCCGCTGCGAACTCACCTACGACCTCGCCGGCGCATACACCCGCTTCCTCGCGGACGCCGGCATTGACGAAGAGGTCGGGGACAAGGGCAGTGTGGACATTCGAGTGCTCGTGGACGGCAAGCCGAAGTTCGAGCGCAAGGGCCTCACAGGCCGCGACGACCCCCTCCCCATCGCCCTCGACGTCGCCGGCGCCGCTCGCCTCACCCTGGTCGTGGACTTCGGCGCCGACTTCGACATCTGCGATCACCTCGACTGGGCCAACGCACGCCTCGTCCGCTGAACAACCACGGAGCACCCAAATGCAGGAACTCACCGTCCCCACCCAATCCCGCACCGAGTTCGTAGACATCACTGCCGAGGTGAACAGAGCCGTCCACGCCGAAGGAGTCGCCGAGGGTGTCTGCCACGTCTTCGTCCCCCACACCACCGCGGGCGTGACGATCAACGAGAACGCCGACCCCGACGTGACGCGCGACGTGATGGCGGTCCTCGAACGCCTGGTCCCCCGCGACGCCGGCTACCGCCACGCCGAAGGCAACTCCGACGCCCACGCCAAGGCCAGCCTCGTCGGCTCCTCGCTGACCGTCCCCGTCGCCGCAGGCCGCCTCGTCCTCGGCACCTGGCAGGCCATCTACTTCTGCGAGTTCGACGGCCCCCGCCACCGCCGCTGCCTCGTCGCCGCCATCGCCAAGTGACAGCTCTGCACCGGGTATGGCCCCTGTCTCCCCTCCACCCATATGTACGGGTACCGTCCGAGGACTCGCCAGTAACCCCGGGGCTTATGGCGACGGGGCGGGCCACAAGTGCCTGTGGCCACGACACTTGAGGCTGGACCGCTCGACGCAAGAATTTTCCAATAATCGGTCGTCAGTCGGTTTGTAGTCGGTCGGGTCAGTCGTCGCGCACCCGCACGCGCGGCTCCCCGTCGCATCAAACGGCCGCACGACCGGCCGCCCAGACCACGGCCCCCCATCCTGGCGCCCCTTGCGGTTGGGTGCCCGATGCCCTATAATACCTTCGGGAGGCCCCACCGGAGCGCGCGACGGTCATGGAGGAGAAGGACTTCTACCAGGTCCTCGGGGTGGACAAGAAGGCCACCAAGGACGAGATCAACGCGGCGTTCCGCCGCCTGGCCAAGAAATACCACCCCGACCGCAACCCTGGCGACAAGAGCGCCGAGCGGCGCTTCAAGGAGATTTCCGCCGCCCACGACATCCTGGGCGACGACGAGAAGCGCCGCCGCTACGACCAGCTCCGCGAGGCCCGCGCCCACGGCTTCGCCACCGGCGACTTCTCCGGCCTCGACGAGTTCCTCCGCTCGATGGGCGCGCGCACCGGCCGGCCCGGCGCCACGGGAGCAGGCCCACACTTCGACTTCTCCGACGCCTTCTCCAACTTCTTCGCTGGCGGCCGTCGCGCCGCCGCGGGCGGAGCACAGCGCGGCGAGGACATCCTCCAGAAGATTGACATCCCCTTCGAGACCGCCATCCACGGCGGCACCGTGACGCTCCACGTGCGCCGGCCGGAAGCCTGCCCCACCTGCGGCGGCTCGGGCGCACGCCCAGGCACCTCCCCGCAGACCTGCAAGACCTGCGGCGGCTCAGGCACCACACAGTCCTCCCAGGGCTTCTTCTCCGTCTCAAGGCCCTGCCCCGATTGCCTCGGCCGCGGCCGCCGCATCGCCCACCCCTGCGCCGCCTGCGTGGGTAGCGGCCAAGTGCTCCGCGACCGCGCTCTCTCCGTGAAAATCCCGCGAGGCGTCCAGGACGGCGCCCGCATCCGCCTCACCGGCGAAGGCGAGCCCGGCGCCGCCGGCGGGCCGCCAGGCGACCGCTTCCTCGAAATCCACGTCAAGCCCCACCCGACCTTCCGACGCGAAGGCCACGACATCCACTCCGACGTCGAGCTCAACATCGTCCAGGCCGCCCTCGGAACCACCGTCCCGGTCAAGACCATTGACGGCACGGTCCGCCTCCGCATCCCCGCCGGCACGGCGAGCGGAGCCAAGCTCCGGCTGCGCGGAAAGGGAGCGCCTACGCCGGGCGGCGGCCACGGCGACCACTACGTCCGCATCCGCATCGCCGCCCCCAAGTCCCTCACACCCCAGCAGGCCGACCTCCTCCGCCGCTTCGCCCAGGAAGCCCGCCTGCCACTGTGACGTGCGGCTCACTCCAGCAACACAGTCGCGAGGCCGGAGGCGCGGAGAGGGACGGCGATGGTGCCGTCCTTGAGCTCAAGCTCGCCCTGCGGCTCCTCGACGAGGTTGGCAGCCGTGGCCTTCTTGGGCTTGAGGAGCGGGACCCGGACGTGGGCCGTGGTGGCCTTGCCGCTGACCTCCCAGAGCCGCAGCACGAGGGCATCGCTCGCCTCGGCCTTCTTTGCGCCCACCAGGAAGACGTTCGGCTCCGCAATCTCGATCAGGCTGCCTGAGGGCGCCGCCAGTGGACCATTCGGATTGGCTTCGACGGGCACGGCGATGAGCGGGCTGGCGACCTCCCAGCCGAACCGCGCTGAGGCCACGGGGTCGCTCTTGGCCCGGCTGGTGATCGAGAAGCGGAACGTGAAGTCGCCCCCCTGTCCCGCCAGGTAGTTGGTGAACCAGTAGTTGTTCATCACGTAGGCGTAGACGTGGCCGTTTGTAAAGGGCAGCTTCGTCTGCCACTTCCCGCGATTGATGTCCTGGAAGCACACCAGCGGCGCGTCGGGGCTGGCCCAGGTAATGGCGATTCCATTGTGGGCGGGGCGTCCCTGCCCCGCGTCTTCCTTCCCGGGCTCGCGGGGCGCAGAGGCCCCGCCCACAGCGTCCTCGATCTCAACAAAGTGCTGGACGGTGAACCAGTCGAGGCAGGCGGTGGGGAGCATGTCGGTGTTGGCGTTCACGATGCCGCAGGGCACCTCGTAGCGAAACGTCGGCTTCTCCGCGGCGAACGGGAACGCAAAGTACACCGCCTCCTTCTTGTACGTCTGGGTCTTCGTCCCCCGGTTCTCGAAGTCCACCCGCTTGACGTCGTTCCAGACGGTGACCAAGCTCGTGATCTTCGGCGTCAAGGTCGCGGAGGTCTCGACAAGCATCACTTCAGCCGAATCCCCGAGCTTCAAGCGCCGGAGACTGGCCTTTTCGGGCGTGGTGATTGTGAGCTTGGGCTCTCCGCCTCCCTCGACAATTCGTGAACCCTCCCCGCCAGCCGCGTATAGATACTGGTTGAGGCGATATGGAGCCTTGGCATCAACCAGTTCACGGTTCAACTCCTTGTCGAAGATGCTTGTGACCGCGCCTGTGCTGGCGTCGAACGTCACACGGTAGAACTTGCTCTCGATCGCTGTGCCCGCGGAGGGCGTTCGCGCCTTTGCCTCCGGGACTGGTACAACGCGGTACCCGCAACCCGGGACATCCTTGATGAGAATATCGCCACTGAAGTCACTTCGCGGCCAGCTCGTAGGGTTGAGAACAACTAAAGCCTTTCCGTCTGTCTTGACCAGACGCGCGAGCGCGGGGACTGCGTGAACAATGTACAGCTCCACCGACTGGCGATACGCCTCCAGGGCAAACTGGGACTTGATCTTCCATTGGGCCTTGGTGAAGTCGCTCTCGGGCTGGGAGATGGAGCAGTGGGCGCCCCAGGTGTGCTCGTCGTAGAGGAGGCAGTTGCGCCAGGCGGAGTTGATGGCCTCGGCGGGATAGCCGGCGTTTGGAGTGCGGCCTTCAGGCCGTCGTTCGGAAGAGGACGGGCTAAAGCCCGCACTCCGAACTCTGTGGGCGAGAGCGAAGAGGGTTTCCGCGTTGCGGACCAGCTCGTGGGCGTTGCGGTTGACGGCCGTCTCGCGGGCGGAGGAGCCTGCGCCGTCCTCCCAGTAGGTGCCGGCGCTGCCCTTGACGACGGGGAGCTTGTCGCCGAAGTGCTTCTCGATGTGCTCGAAGAACTCGGCGTTGTGGCACAGGATGACCTTTGGGAACTCGTAGCGGTCGTTCCAGGCCTTGCAGACCTCGGCCAGGCGGGCGTTGAGGGCGCAGTTGTCGCTCACGGCGCCGTGGAGGAAGATGGCGTCGTAGGGGTAATCCTTGCGGGCTTCGTAGCCCTTGATCGCGCCGAGGATGTGGCCGCGGGCGGCCTCGACGCTGCGGTCGAGGCCCCAGCCGCCGGCGTGGGCGTAGCCGCCGACGTACATCATCAGCACGCGGCTGCCGTCGGGGCCTTCCCACCAGCAGGGGGCTTTGCCATACATCGCGGTGAGCGGGCCGCGGGTGTTGTTGATGCCGCTGGAGAAGTAGCGGATGCCGGAGCCGGCCAGGATCATCGGAATGGTGGCCTCCTGGCTCGGCACGTCGCTGATCATGGCGCTCTTGTAGGGGATGCCGTGGCGGGTCTTGAGGCTGTGGGCGAAGTAGGTGAGGCGGCAGGCCTGCTCGTGTGAGCACAGGCCCGTGAGGATGTTGTTGTAGAGCGCCTGGACGCCCATCCGCCCCTCCTTGGCGTACTTGAGGAACTTGTCGAGCTGCTCGCCCTTGCGGGAGGCCAGGTAGTTCTCGGCCTGCCAGGCGACCTCAAGGTTCCACTTGAAGTCGGGGAACTTGTCCATCAGGTCGGCCGCGATGTCGGCGTTCTTGCAGTGGATTTCGGCGCACTGGGGCTGGATGTGGGTGTAGCCGATGTCGGTGTGGGAGCTTGGGGCGACATAGATGCGCCACTTGCGCACCGGCTCTAGCTTCACCGTCGCGGTCTTCGAGCGCCCCGCCACGGTCGCCGTGACCTTGACCTCCATCGGCTCGGAGGCGTCGGGCACGCCGACTTCTTGGGAAATGCCGCCGAAGGTTGCCAGTTGCTGCTTGACGGGCACCTCAACTGTTTCGCCGCCCGCCTCGACGCGAAGGGCTATCTCAGGCGCGGGCGCCGTGAGGCCGATATTCACGTCCAGCGCCCGCCGCACCTTGCCGTCCACCTTCACGTGGAACGGCGTGGGCAACACGGTGATAGAGGCCACGCCCGGCTCGGGCATCTTCCCCTCGGGGTCGGTCAGGAGCGTGATGGCGTCATAGAGTACCCAGGAGCCATCGGTGCAGGCGAGGGCGATTTCGTTGGTGCCCTTGCGCAGGAGGCCGGGCGGCAGGGGAATCTCGATCTTGTGCGGCTTGCCGGCCGCGGGGTCGGCGAGCGCCGCATCGGTGCCGCCGGCGGGGAGGCGGAAGCTGCCGCTGCGGTCGCCGATGGCGACGGAGTAGGTCGGGGGGCTGCCCCAGTGGGTGTTGGCCAGCTCGATGCGGAGGGTGTAGAGCCCCTTCGGCTCGTCGGCGAGGCCGAAGCGAATCTTGAAGGGGTGGACGCGATGCCCTGCCCAGGCGTCGGTCGGGCCGGGGTGAATCCATGGCCAGTCCTTCGCGGCATCGCTCTTGCCGACCTCGAAGACGAGGGGCTTGCCGCCCAGGCGGGGCGGCACCGCCTGGTAGTTGCGGGCGGAGAAGAACTCCGCATAGCTCTTGTCGGGCTTGCCGATCTGCCAAACCGTCTGCTCGGCAGCGGAGGCGAGGGAGAGGGCGAGGAGGGCGACACAAAGGGCGATTCGGCGCATGTGGGCGCTCCTTGAGACGGGTGGGGGCATGCTCATCTTACCAGCGCGGGGGCGGCGGATCAATGGCAAGCGCCGAGCCAAGGGACAAAAGGGACCAAAGGGGCCCAAGGGACACCAGAGGCGGTGAGCGCGCCCTCCACTGTTGCATTCCATTCGGCGGTTTGCTATACACAGGGGCGCGTGAGGCGCCGCTTCTTGCAGGAGACCCTGCCTTGCCGCTGCCCGCCGCCGACCTGGCCATCATCCTGGGCTACTTCGCGTTCGTCATCGCCTTGGGCATCTGGGTGCACAAGGCGGCGACGAAGGGCATCAGCGCCTACTTCCTCGCCGAGAATCAGACGAAGTGGTGGATGCTCGCCGCGTCGGGCAGCTCGGCTTACTACGACATCACGGGCACGATGTGGATCGTGTCGCTGTTCATGCTCTACGGCGTGAAGGGGATGTGGGAGCAGTGCATCTGGGGCTTCTTCTACGCGGCGTTCTTCATGACGTTCATGGGCAAGTGGATTCGGCGGTCGGGCGTGGTGACGGGCGCCGAGTGGATGAAGACGCGGTTCGGGCGGGGCGCGGCAAGCGAATCGGCCCGGGCGGCCTACGCCTTTCTCGCCGTGGTCACGACCATCGCCTTCATCGCCTACGGCTCGGTGGGCATCGGCAAGTTCGGCCAGAGCTTCCTGCCCGGGTCGCTCGATCTGCCTGCGGGCGAGGTGCGCGACTGGGCTGGCCTCGCCGCGCAGCTCCGCCAGGAGGGAGCGGCGGCCGCGCCGAGCGTCGGAAGGAGAATCCAGGAGCTTGTGCCCCCCGAAGCGAGCGCCGCGTTTCAGGCTGCGGTGCGCCCCGGTGCCGAGCTGTCGGCCAGCCCCGTCATCCTGGCCACGCTGAACCACGTCCTGACGCGTCGGGACTTCTACGAGGACAGCGCGTTCCGAAGCATCTCCCTTCCCGACGAGGCACGCCACTACCTGAGCCGTGGGCCTCGCGCCTTGTCCGACGAGAGTGTGCGCCGGCTCAACCGGCTCCTCCTCGCCGCTGCCTACCCCCAACAGTTGGCGACGCCGAAGCTCCCTCCGTGGACACGGAACCAGTGTGCCATGGTCCTCGTCATCGTCACCTCGCTCTACGCCATCGTGGGCGGGTTCGTGAGCGTGGTGCTGATTGACCTCGTGCACACGATCATCCTGTCCATCGGCGTAGTGATCCTGTGTGCGTTCGCATTCGTAGAGGCAAGTGGCTCCGAGGCGGTGCAGACGCTCGCGACGAGCAACTGGGGCAGCATGGCGCCGCCCATGCACCTGACCGACCCGAAGGCCCTGGCGGCGGACCCGAGCTACGAGATCTTCGGCCTCGCTGTGATGCTCTGGGTCCTTCGAGGGGTGCTCCTGGAGTTTGGCGGCCCGGGGCAGCTCTACGACTTCCAGCGGTTCCTGGCCGCACGGAACAGCCGCGATGCCTGCAAGATCGGCGCGCTCTGGGGCATCCTCCACACGCTGCGCTGGCCGCTGGTCGCCGCCGTGGTGGTGCTGGCCATCGCCGGCGTGGCCGGGACGAGCGACCCCGAGATGGTGCTGCCGCTGGTGCTCCTGAAGAAGCTGCCAATGGGGCTGCGCGGCATCACGCTGGCCGCGCTCCTGGCCGCCTTCATGTCCACCTTCGACGCCACGATCAATGCGGGGGCGTCGTACGCGGTGCGCGACCTCTACCAGCGCTACCTGCGGCCCAAGGCGGGCAATCGCGAGCTGGTGCGGGCCAGCTACGTCGCCTCGGCGTCCGTGGTCGTCATTGGCGTGCTGCTCGGCTTCGGCGCCGAGAGCATCGCCCAGATGTTCCAGTGGATCATGCTCGCATTGGGCGGAGGCGTGATGATCCCGTGCATCCTGCGCTGGTACTGGTGGCGGTTCAACGGCTGGGGCTTCACGGCGGGCCTGCTCCTGGGCACCGGGGCCGCCCTGGTGCAGATCATCCTCTTCCCCAAGGCCCCGATCTGGGCGTACTTCCCGATCATCGTGGGGATCAATGTCGTGGCATCCGTCGCTGCTGCCCTCCTCACCGCGCCATCCGACAGCGAGACGCTGAAGCATTTCTACAGGACTGTGCAGCCGGCCGGCTGGTGGGGGCCGGTGGCGCGCGACGTCGCGGTCGAGGACCCAGGCTTCCGCAAGGAGTCGTTCGCCCGCGACCTGGCGAACACGCTGATCGCTGTGCCCTGCGTGGCATCGCTCTACATCTTCCCCATCTACCTCATGCTGCGGCAGTGGGCCACGATGGCCTGCTGGCTCGCCGTGGCCGTGGGCCTCGGCGTCGTGCTCTACTTCACGTGGTACAAGCACCTCCCTCCGGCGGGAAGCGAGGCCGCCCAATGACCTCTCGCGAACGCGTCCTGATGGCGCTCAACCATGAGGAACCGGACCGGGTGCCTATTGATTTTGCGGCGTGGCGCTCGAGCGGCATCCAGGCACCCGCCTACGCCGCGCTGCGGCGCCACCTGGGCATCAACACTGACCGCCCATTCAAACTCTATGATCTGATGCAGCAACTGGCCGAGCCCGAGCTGGAGCTGATTCGGCGCTTCCACGGCGACGTGGTGCAGATTCATCGCCTGGAGCCCTCCTTCGGCATCCGCATAGACGCCTGGAAGCCATCGTTTGTAGTTCCGCCTTCAGGCGGTCTTCCGGCCGCAAGGGTCGCTTGTTCTGCGAAGCGCAAAGACTGCCTGAAGGCAGGACTCCAAACCAGGAGGAAGCGCGTTCGGAGTCCTGGCTTTAGCCAGTCTTTGGCTGAGACCCAGTGCCTGGTGCCGCGCGACTACAATCCCGTGCCGCGCCCTGAGGGCGGCTGGAGCCTCTTCGCGCCCGACGGGGCGGAGCTTGCCCGCATGCTGGCGACCGGCGGCTACTTCGAGCCAGTCCACTTCCCCCTCGCCCACGCCCGCACGCCTGACGACATCGCGGCCATCCCCTGGCCCGTGATGACCGCCGAGGAGGCGGCCTTCATCCGCGCACAAGGGGAGCGGTGGCGGCGCGAGAGCGACTACGCCACGCTCGCCTGCTTCGGCGGGAACATCCTGGAGAGTGGCAACTTCATGTTCGGCTTCGCCGAATTCATGATGCGCCTTGCCGCCGACCGCGAAACGGTGGAGTGCTTCTTCGAGCGCCTGGTGCGCTGGCACATCGCCAACCTGGAGGTCTTCCTGCCCGCCGTAGAGGGCGTGGCCGACATCGTGGCCGTGGGCGACGACCTGGGGACGCAGACCTCGCTCATCGTGTCGCCGACGACCTATCGCCAACTCGTAAAGCCACGACAGGCAAAGGTTTACGAGCACATCCGCCGCCACAGCTCGGCACACCTTTTCTTGCACTCATGTGGCGCCGTCGAGCCAATCCTCGGCGACCTCATCGAGATTGGCGTGGAGATCCTCAACCCCGTCCAGATCGGGGCCGCGGGCATGAAGCCTGAGGAGCTCAAGCGGAAGTATGGCAAGCACTTATGCTTCTGGGGCGGGGGGTGCGACACGCAGCACACCCTGCCGCTGGGAAGCGTAGCTGATGTCGAGGCTGAGGTCCGCCGCCTCGTCGCCACTTTCAGGCCCGGCGGCGGCTTCGTCTTCACCCAGGTCCACAACATCCTCGCCAACATCCCCCCCGAGAAGATCGTGACCCTCTACGACACGGCCTACGCCTGCGGCGGAGGAGCGCCAGACCGCCACCAGGGTAGCCATGCTGAGGCGGTCTGCCCATGCCCACAGCACATGCGCGCGGTCTGAGAGTCAGGGCTTTCCGCTTGCCTCCCAAACATCGGGCACACAATGGGTGTCAGAATGACCTAGCCGCTTGGCATCACATGACTTATGGGTGCCAGACACCGATGCCCTCGCGAGTGCGGAGGACCGGGCTCTTTGGGTGGCGCGCTGTCGCGCTCGCGCGAAGGGGCACTAGTACTGTGTCAATCTTGACATGATAGGTTACGTGGAGTATATTCCTCCTGTGGGGAGCCATCTTCCGCAGGAGGAGCGAATGAACAAGAAGTACCGCGTCGACTTGACGGAGGACGAGTGC
>VGYV01000057.1 GCA_016872855.1 Planctomycetota bacterium | reverse complement strand
CTTCAGCCGCCGGATAGGGGGTCAACCCGGGGCCAGTCCCGAAGGGACGGCAGACCTCCGTGGCGAGGCGTCCCTGCCCAACCTCTGCCGTCCCTTCGGGACTTGGCTAGCTCCGTCGCCCGAGTCCCCCGCAGTCCCGAAGGGACAGCAGTGGATAGCCGGCGGCTTCAGCCGCCGGATAGGGGGTCAACCCGGGGCCAGTCCCGAAGGGACGGCAGACCTCCGTGGCGAGGCGTCCCTGCCCAACCTCTGCCGTCCCTTCGGGACTTGGCTAGCTCCGTCGCCCGAGTCCGGCGGCTGAAGCCGCCGGCTACCCGCTCCGCTCCCTTCGGGAGCCAGACACCGAGGCGGCCGCGGTTCTGTCGTGAGGCGGCACGCTTGGGCATGGTGTGTGCGTTCTTCGCCCTCAGTGCCTCTGGCGCTGACTGGCCGACGTTCCGCGGCGGCTTCGCCCGCTGTGGCGTCGTTTCTTCCGGTGGCACAGGCATCTTGCCTGTGCCCACAGGCGGGACGCCTGTGCCACCACCTGCCAGCAGGTTGCTCTGGCGCTTCCGCGAGGAGAAGCTGCTCGACCGCCATCCGTTCGCATCATCGCCCGCCATCGCCGGCTCCCGCGTGCTCATCGGCGGCGATAGCTATCGCGTCTACTGCCTCGACCTCGCCACGGGCAAGCTCGCCTGGAAGTTCGACGCCAAGTGGCCCGTCTTCTCATCCCCAGCCGTCGCCAATGGGCGGGTCTACGTGGGCGAAGGGCTCCACGACAACACCGACTGCAAGCTCTACTGCCTCGACCTCAAGGACGGCAAGGAGCTCTGGTGCATTCAGACCAAGAGCCACACGGAATCCTCCCCCACGGTGGCCGATGGGAGGGTCTACTTCGGCGCGGGCGACGACGGGCTGTACTGCGCCGACGCCATGACCGGCAAGGTGCTCTGGCAGCACAAGGGCCTGCACGAGGACGGCTGCCCCCTCGTGGCCGAGGGCCGCGTCTACGTCGGCTCCGGATACGGCTTCCAGGGCGTCCTGTGCCTCGACGCGAAGGACGGCTCACCCGTGTGGAAGAAGGAACTCCCCGCCCCCGCCTGGGCCGGGCCGTCCTGCGCCGGCGGACGGCTCTATGTCGCCATCGGCAAAGGCACCTTCACCGAGAGCGCCAAGCCACCCTACGGCGAGGTGCGTTGCCTCGACCCCAAGACTGGCCAGGATGTCTGGCGCTTCCGCGAGGTGAAGGACGCGGTGCTGACCGCGGTCGCCGTGAGCGGCGGCCGCGCCGTCTTCGGCTCGCGCGACGGCGCCTGCTACGCAGTGGACGCCGCGACGGGCAAGCCCATCTGGCGCACAGACGTCGGCTCCCCCATCCTCTCCTCCCCCGCCGTCGCGGGCGATGCCGTGCTCTTCGGCGACGACGAGGGGCGGTTCACCTGTCTGCGCCTGAGCGACGGAGCGAAGCTCTGGTCGCTGGACACCAGCGACGACGTCTCCGTCATCTCGCCCGACCCGCGCATCATCTCCTCGCCCGCCGTGGCGGGCGGGAGCCCATTGCCGGCAATGGGCGCAGTCGTCTTCGGTTCCTCGAACGGCACGGTCTACTGCCTGGGGCGGAGCGGCGACTGAGCGGCTACTTGGCCCAGTTCTCGACCACGAGGCCCGGGACGCGGCAGAACTCCCGCTCGTTGTTGCTGACGAGGGTGAAGCCCAGGGCGAGAGCCTGGGCGGCGATGAGTGTATCGAGCGGGCCGATCTGCTGGCCCCGCCCCTCGAGCAAGGCGCGAAGCCAACCGTAGTGAGGGGCCGCCTCAGGTCCGTACGAGAAAACGCTCACAGGCATCAGGAACTCCGTGAGGGCAAACCAGTTGCGCACCGGGTCGGAGCTCTTCTGTACGCCGTACTCCAGTTCACTGAGGGTGATGCTGGAAATGGCGACCAAAGGCGGGGCAGCCTCAAGAGCTGCTTCGAGCCGCCGGGCCACTTGCGGGGGCCGCCTCTTTATCGCGTAGATGCACGTGTTCGTGTCGAGCAAGTACGCCATCTCGATGGCCCCCGTTTCTCCTGCTTCCCTTGCTCCCGCGTCTCCATAAAGTCTGGCGTGAACAAGTCCAGGCTCTCCCTGAAAGACCTCAGGAGCGCGGACTTCGACATGAGGATCACCATGTCGCGGAACCGCTTGACGTAGACTTCCTTTCCACGGAAGCGGCAGTCCTTCGGCAGCCTCACGGCTTGGCTGCCCCCGGTAGTAAAGAGCTTCGCAGTCTCCATGGGCGGTTCTCCTTGTACCTATCTGAATATATACTTCATGTCCGCCCTTGTCAAGTTCTCTCGGCCTCAACCGGCACGTCTTCGAGGTAAACGCCATCCTTCCTGAGCGCGGCCTGGAGGGCGGGGACGTCCACCTTGGCCATGTCGCGGCCGGCGGCGAGGGCCATCGCCGCCGCCGTGCCAACTCCCTGCCCCATCACCATGCAATGGGTCTGCACGCGGACGGACGAGTGGCCCTCGTGGGTCGAGGAGGCGCAGCGGCCGGCGACCGCCAGGTTGGGCACGGTGGCGTTGAGGCACATGCCGAGCGGAATGTGGTAGCTCTTGCCCACGGGGACCATGTTGCGCTGGCCGCGGTCGTTCCACGTCGTGTAGCCGGTGCCGAGCGGGTCGTGGATGTCTATCATCCAGATGCCGTGGCCGATGGCGTCGGGGTGCTTGGCCGTGCCGAGGATCATCTCGGCGTCGAGGGTCTTCAGGCCCCTGATGCGGCGCGATTCGCGGATGCCGAGGCTCATGCCGGTCTGCTCGATCTGCACCTTCTCCAGGCCGGGCACGCGGGTGCGAAGCCAGTCCCAGTAGGCGTGCGCCTGGCGGCGGCTCTTGATCGTGAGGCGGGTCAGCTCCTCCTCGTCGAGGGGATTGCCCGCGACGGGGCACATGTTGGGGATGAAGCGGTTGCGGGCGTGGCCGAGGCCGAAGGCGTGGTTGAAGGGGGGCAGCTCGCCCGCCTTGCTGGCCGCCCGCATCGCCTCCATTACCGCCCGCGCTTTGTCGGGCGGGAAGGACTTCACCTTCGCCTCGACGATGTTGCAGACCCTATACATCATGGTCATGCCCTGCACGCGGCCGTCGGAGGCGCGGCCGAACTCGAAGGGCACGCCCGCCTTCGCGGCGACGTCGCCATCGCCCGTGGCGTCCACCACGATCTTCGCGAGCACCGCCCGCCGCCCCTGCTTGGTCTCGGCCAGCACGCCGCGGATGCGGCCCCCCTCCACGATCGGCTCGCCCGCCACCGTGTAGCAGAAGGTGCGGACCTTGGCCTCGTCCAGCATGTCGTGGTAGACGATCTTCATCCCCTCGGGCTCGAACCAATGGGTCTCATGGGCGCGGGGGTATTGGCCGTCCTTCCATATCCAGCCGTGCTTCTCGGCCCGCTGGGCGGTCTCCTCGACGAGGCCGTAGATGACCATCTTCTCGCGGTCGCTGCGGTGCCAGCCCGTGACGAGTGCGGCGGTGGCCATGCCGCCGAGCATCGGCCAGCGCTCCAGCAGCACCACGGAGGCCCCGTGCCGCGCGGCGGCGACCGCCGCCGTGATGCCGGCCGTCCCGCCCCCGCACACCAGCACATCGCACTCCGCCAGCACCGGCACCTCCTGCTCCGGCACCGTGATGACCATGGTCTTCGACTCCTTCGCAGTCTGGCCGAGGCCCGAGCGCCACATCAGCGCCGGCGCTGCGGCAACTGCTGCTGTGCCGGCGAGAAACCTGCGGCGGGTCACACTATCCCCTTTTCGGTGAGGATGGCTACCCAATGCTCCCTCTTGAGAGGGCACTGCGCAAGCAGGCGGGCCTCCCTTGGCGAGACGTAAATCTGCCTCGGGATAAAGTCGTGTCCGAGATCGCGCTGGGACCCCCTCCGGATGCCGAACCAGGCAACGCGCCTCCCTTCGTGGAAGATCTCCGCGCGATCGTGGGCGCTCCCCGGGCGAGCTACGACCGTCGCCCCGAGCTTCCTCGCAATGCTCTCCGCCATCTGCTTGGTGATGTGCGCCAAGCTAAGCCTTCCTTCTCATGAACTCCCTCAGCACGCGAAGCTGCTTCACTAGTGCCGGGCCAAGCCCCTCGGCCTCGTGTTCAGTGAGCATCTCGAAACCCGCGACGACCATGTCCTTCAGGTTCGCGAGCGCTTCATCTCGCGTGGCCCCACTGGCACTGATGTTGGCATCATAGAACGTAGCGAGGCACTCGTCCTCGCAGGGCTCGATGACCGCATGGAAGGGCTTGAGGAGTTCGTAAGGCTCCGGCGCAAGCGTCTCGACGGGCACGATCACAGGCGCAGACACTTCCAGTTGGGCCACGCGGCCCTTGAGCGATTGCATCTCCTGCTCAAGCATATCGAGTCGAGTTGAGGCCATCTGCGTTCCTCCTGTTGCCAAGAGGCGAACACCCCGACCCGAATTATCGCGCGCTATCCCCCGATGGTCAAGTGCCCCACGGCCGGGTTCTTGGTATTCTCTCGTCCCTACGCTCCGCGTGGGGACGCCTCTTCGGCCGCTCCGCGGCCATCGGCCAATGGACGCCGGAGCGTCCGGGGAGCCGCCCCCACGCGGAGCGTACGGGCGAGCCGTGGGTTCCGCGTGCAGGTATGCACGCCCTACTTCTTCGGCGTCTCCATCTTCAGCATCTTGCCCCCAGGCGGGTAGATGCCCAGCTCGCGGATGGCGGGCGAGTTGCCGTAGTAGCCGGTGATCTTCAGCTCGACGGCCTTCGCGGTCAGCTCGCCCAGGGCGATGACGAGGAAATTGTCGTCGTACTGGGCGTTCTCGACCTTCTTCACCACCTTGTCGTCGGCCAGAACCTCGAAGTCCTTCGGTGCGTACTGGTGGTGCTGGTAGCCGAGGATGCTGATCGCCCCGATCCTCTCGGGCTGCTTGAAGGTCACGACCAGGCGGTAGAGCTTCTGGCCGTCCGCCTCGTCCCAGTAGGTCGCGGGGTCGCCGTCAATGGCGGCCTGGTCGCCGCCGGCGCCGCCGTCGCTCTCGTGGCCGTCGGGGCTGGTGGCCTTGCCCTGGGGCGCGATGTTTAGCGCGGCGTCCACCACGAGGAGCGCGCTCTCGGCGGTCTGCCGCGCGGCGGGGGTCTTGCAGACCTCGACGATCTTCTGAAGCGCGGCCTTCGCCATGTCGCGGTCGGTCTTCCGCAGGTTCTTGGCGATCTGGACGGCGGCGGTGGCGGCCTCGACCTCGAGTGCGGCATCGCCGAGGCACCCGATGGCGAGGTCGAGCGCTGCTTGATGGCTCACGTTCGCCAGCGCGGCGAGGACGAGTTTCTTGTCCTCCGGGCTGGCCGCGAGGGCCAGGGCGTCGGCCAGCAGCTTCGCCGTCTGCTCGGCCGGCCGCTCACTCGGCAGCGCGGCCATGCGGATGAAGCCGCGAAGGGCCAGCACCTTGTGAACAGGGCTCTCGGCCGTGCCGGCAATCTTGATGAGCGCGGGCATGGGCGCCGAATCGGGCCACTCCGCGAGGCCACGAATCGCCGCGTCCTTGACCGCGGCATCCGCATCCATCATCCCCAGCCGAAGCGGATCGAGAGCCTTCGCCGACGGGATCTTGGCAAGGACGCGAAGCTGCGAGGCCCTGACCACCGGGCCGGCTGCCATGAATCCCGCCCGAACCGCTGAGGCAGCGGCATCCTTGTCCTCGACTCGGCGGCAGGCGGCAACGACCGCCTTCTCGGCGTTCGCCCGCTCGTCGTCGGCCTTCGCGTCGACGAGCAGCTTCACGAGGGCCGGCAACGCCTTCGCATCGGCGAGGACGCCCAGGACATTCACCGCCTCGGTGCGGATCGTCTTGTCGGCGTCTTCAGCGGCCTTCAGCAGCGTCGGCACGGCGGCGACGGTGTTGCGGGTGGCGAGGACGCGGATCACCTCGGCACGGAGCGCCACTTCGCCCGCGCCCGCCGCAGCGATGAGGGCGGGGTCGACGTCCTTGCCACGGAGCATGACCAGGCCCTTGCGGGCCGCGGCCTGCTCGGCGCCCTGTCCCTTCGCCGCCACGTCGGCCAGCATCGCCACGGACGAGGCGTCGCCAATCGAGCCGAGGGCGCTAAGGGCGGCCACGCGGACGCTTTCCTCCTTGCCCTCAGCGGCCTCGAGCACGGCGGGCTGAGCGGCGGCATCGCCCCGCGCGGCCAGCGCGCCCAGCAGGAGCACTTGGGCTTCGGGCTTGAGCTTGCCGAGCGCGGCGGCCAGGGCTTTCGTGGCTTCGGAGCCGGGGATTTCGCGGGCGAATTGCGCGGCCGTGCCCCACATCTTCGGCTCGTCGGTCGAGAGGGTCCTGATGATGAGCGCCCAGGCCGCCTCGTCGCCCGTGGCAAGCAAGCCGCGGAAGGCGGCGATGCGGAGGTGCTCCTTCTTCTCGCCGTCGTAGACTTCCTTGTAGATGGCCGCGGCCTCGGCCTTCTTGCCCGCCGCGACCAGCCCATCCGCCGCGAGCAGCCAGGCATCGGTCGCCGCCGGCCGAACCTTCTCCGACGCTTTGGCCCGCACCGCTGCGATGGCCTTCACTGCGTCCAGCCCGCCAATCTTGCCCAGCGCGGCCACGGCCGCCTCGGCCACCGCCTCGTCGGCTGTGGGCGGGACGTCTCTGTCCCGCGTGCCTTCGCGGGGCGCAGAGGCCCCGCCCACAAGCTTGGCCAGCGCCGGCACCGACGCCGCGTCCTTCCGCTCGCCCAGGGAGTTGATCATGCCGATGAGCAGCGCCCCTTGCACCTTGCCCAGCGCCTCGCGGAGGGCGGCCAGCGCCTCGGGGCAGGGCATCCGCTCCAGGGCGATTCGCGCGTGGTGCGACATCTCCTTATCGGGCAACAGCTTCGCCAGCGACGGCACGGCCTCCGCCGACCCGACGAATGAGAGCTGGCGGCAGACGAACGCCTTGCCGTCATTCGTCCCCTCGCCGTCGAGGAGGGCGATAAGCCGCTTCTCAATCGCCTTCCGCTGTGCCGCGTCCTGTGCGAGCGGCGGGATCATCCGCTCGGCGTCGGCCAGCGCGGCCCGGCTCTCGCCGTACTTGAACGCCGGCACCTTCGCCAGGCACGCCTCCAGTTCCGCCATCGTCGGCGCCGGCTCCGCCGCCTCGACACGGCTGGACAAGCCAGCCGTGCCACACGCCAGCGCCGCCAGGGCCGCCACGCCCGCCACAAGCGTCACTCGTCGCATCGCACGTCCTCCAATCGCCAGGTTGCCGAACTCCCTCTCGCCGTGAACCTCCCGCTCCTCTCCCTCTTCCTCTCGTCGCGAAGCTCCTGCTTCGCGACGGCCACGGTGAAGCTCCCGCTTCGAGCCAATCGCCGCCACTATAGCAGACGCGGCCAGGCGGGTAAAGCTCCGCTCGTCCCCCCGCCGCAGAGCCGTCCAATGTGGCTCAAAGTGGCTCAATGCGGCTCAATCGCCGTTTGGCCGTTTCTCCCCCGTCCGGGGCGGTCCAGCTCAAAGTGGCTCAAAGTGGCTCAATCATGCGCCACGCGCTGCACCAGGGGGGTGGGGGGGCGCCCCGCCCACCGTCCCCTGTCCACCGCCTTCTGCCCTCTGCCCTCTGCCCTGCCTCCTCTCTCCCTCCACCTATACAAAGGCATTGCCCCCCGAAAATGTGGGGGGGAAATTTTTCCGCGGCGCCGCGGGACTCCACAACGCGTTGCCAGGCTTGCGCTTGCGGCGATGGAGGTTTTTTCCAATCAGCGCCCATTTTTCCCCGCCGAGCGCCGTCCGCCGCTTGCAGCAATCTCCCGCCATCCCCGACCCACCCATAGAGACCCTCTCCCAACTCCCGCCCCCGCCCTGCGCGGAGGGCATGTCGTGGTTCGCCTTCGCCGCAGCGTCATCCTGGCCGCCTGCCTTCTCGCCGCCTGCCCCCTGGCTCACGGACTTGGCGTTCGCAAGCCCGGCAGGTATGAGGAAACCATCCAGGGCCTCCTGGCCGCCCTCGAACGCAATCCCCAAGACCCGGACACCCACCTCAAGCTGGGGAAGGCCTACGCCCGCACGTCCGAGTTCGACAAGGCCGTGACCCATCTGGAACAGGCCCACCAGCTTCGGCCCGGCCACGAGGACACCCTGGCCGAACTCGCCGGCGCCTACCTGGAGACCGACCGAGTCAAACGCGAACGCGGCCACGGCGGCCCGGACCACGTCGAGAAAGCCGAGAGAGCTGCCCAAGGTCTGCTCGGACTCCCGCCCAAGAGGAAGGAGAGCTACGAGTGCCTCATCCGCCTCGCCCTGCGCGAGGCCGAGCGCTCTCGCGACGCGGGCCAACCCGACAAGGAACTCGATGCGCGCGAGGAGGCACTCGGCTACTGCGAGAAGGGGCTGGCCATTGACCCCAACGACATCTCGACCCACCTGGACCGCATCCACATCCTGGTGGGCCTGCGCCGCCTGAAGACTGCCGAGCAGCGCTGCAACGAGGTCCTGAAGATCAACGACAAGCTCCACGAGCCGAAGCTCATCATCGCCCAGATACGCCGGGCCTCGGGCGACAACGACGGCGCCCTGAAGCTGCTCACCGAGATTCTGGCGCGGAAGCCCACCCAGATCGAGGCCATGCTCCGCCGCGCCGAAATCCACCTCGACACCCAGAAGTACGAGGAGGCCCTGGGCGACGCCAACGAGGCCATCCGCCTGACGCACAAGAACCCCTACGCCAACTACATCCGCAGCCAGGTCTACATGCAGCTCAAGAAGCTCGATCAGGCCATCGCCGAGCTACAGCTCGCGGCCGCGGGCCTGCCGAAACACGTCCCCACCCACTTCTGGCTCGCCCGCTGCCTGCTAATGAAGGACCGCTTGCCCGAGGCCATCGAGGAACTCTACAAGGTCATCAAGCTCGACCGCAAGTTCGCCCGCGCCTACATCGTCCTTGGCAACGCCCTTCTTCAGCGGGGCGACCCGGACGCCGCGGTGCGGCTCCTCCAGGACGCGCTGAGTCTTGACCCCAAGAACACCGAGGTGCTGCAACTGCTCGGCATGGCCTGCCTCCACAAGGGCGACGACGAGGCGGCGAACCGCTACTTCGAGAAGCTCCGCACCATTGACCCATAGCGCCCCCGCCCCGCAGACAGGTGCCGAAAAAGACTCCCGGAGTCTTTTCTTGCGTCCTAACCTATGCTCGCGCAACGTGTTATGCTCTGAATAAAGACTCCCGGAGTCTTTTTTCGGTCGCGTGGACATACACACTGTGGGAGCATTGACAGCTACGAGGTGAACTTGCGCGGACGGCCTCGGGGCCGAAGGAGGGACGTGATCCCCAAGCGTCGAGCGATCCGGTCCACCCAGTCGCGATTCCCGAATGGCTCATTGCGACGGACACATCGGCGGACCGCATCCGCTTCGGCGGCTGTGAGGGCGGCGTTCACGAGCGAGAGCCAGTCGTGTGGCCACTCCAGCGGCCCCTCGCTGAGGAGCGACCTGGCCTTGGCATCGCCCTGCTGCCGGCGGAAGAGGCTGCACCAACGCCAGTCCTCGGCGCGCCCGACCAGGCCCGCCCTGAGGGCATTGCGCTCGACATACCGGCAGACGGTGAGGTAATGCGAGTCTGACTCCACAGGAAAGCTCTTGAACACACCTTGGTACACGTGTCCGCGACCCGTCGAGTCGCGGAACGACCGCCAACGCTTGGCGTGGGTCATCGTGAGTCTGTGCATGAATTCCGACAAGCCCCCGTCGTCGTGCGGCCAGAGGACGAGGTGCCAGTGGTTGGGCATTACGCAGTAGGAGAGAATGCGCATGGGCACCTGCTCAAGTGTCTCCGCCATGGTTGCCTCGAAGGCGCCGTAGTCGCCGCTCGTCTCGAAAAGCTGGAGTCCCTCGCTCGCCCGATTCAGCGCGTGATAAACCACATCGCCATCTGTCTTCCTGTGTGGCATGCCATTAGCATAGCGCAATTGAGCGCGGAAAGCCAGCAAAAAAGACTCCGGGAGTCTTTATCGTCGCTGTATCTAGCCTCTAAGCAAGGAGTTCTGAGCGATGGAAAGACTCCCGGAGTCTTTCTTCGGAGTCTTTCTGCCACGGCGCTCGCGCGGGGTCGCCCCATGCAGCAAACGCCGCCGGTTCCCGACCCATTGGTTGAGGCACTCTCGCACCCCCTGCCGGGTCACGCACGGAGGGCCTGCCGTGGCTCGCTTTCGACGCACTGGAATCCTGGCCGTCTGCCTTCTCGCCCTCGGTCCATCGCTCGCCCGGGCCGAGGAGGACCTCGCCCTCCGGCGGGGCCGCATCCTCTACAAGAGCGGCAAGTACAAGGATGCGATAGCGGAGCATCGCGACGCGCTGCGACGCGACCCCCGCAACGGCGAGGCCCTCCTGTGGCTCGGGAAGTCCCTCGCACGAATGTCGGAGTACCAGGAGGCGGCCGAAAGCCTCGAAAAGGCCGCACAGGTTCTGTCCGCCAAGGAGGATGCCTACGCGGAACTCGCCGAGGCCTATGTGGAACTCGACATCAGCGCGCGCTCGCGCGACGCCCAGACCAAGACCAGGTTCATCGAGAAGGCTGAGCGCGCGGCCAAGGCCCTGCTCCAGCTCCCGCCCAGGGAGAAGGAGAGCTACGAGGCCCTCGCCCGGGTCGCCATGTACAAGGCCCAGCTCTTCCGCGACGCGGGCCAGCCCGACAAGGAGCGCGAGGCGTGCGAGGAGGCGCTCCGCTACTACGAGAAGGTGCTCGAACTCGACCCCAAGGACACCTCAACCCACCTCGACCGCATCCGCACCCTCATGGCGCTGGGACGCTTCAAGGAGGCCGAGCAGCGCTGCAACGAGGTGATCAAGCTGAACCCCAGCCTCTACCAGGCAAAGGTTATGATGGGCCCGATTCGCCGGGCCGAGGGCGACACCGAGGGCGCCCTGAAGGTATTCAACGAGATACTCGCCCAGAAGCCCACCCAGGTCGAGGCCCTGCTCGGCCGCGCCGAAATCTGCCTCGACCTCCAGAAGTACGATGAGGCCCTGGCCGACGCGACGGAGGCGATTCGGCTGGCGGAGAAGTGCCCCCGCGGCAACTTCATTCGCGGCTGCGTCTACATGCAGACAAAGAAGCTCGACGCGGCCATCGGAGAGTTCCAGTTCGCCGCCGCGGGCATGCCCCGCGACCTTCCCAGCCGCTTCTGGCTCGCCCGCTGCCTGCTGATGAAGGACCGCTTGCGCGACGCCATCGAGGAACTCAACGCCGTCGTGAAGCTCGACCCGCGGTTCACGGTCGCCCGCCTCGTCCTCGCCAGCGCCCACCTCCAGAACGGCTGCCCCGACGCCGCCATCGCCACACTGGAAGAGGCCATCAGATTCGACCCCAAGCACTTCGAGGTCTACCGCCTCCTGGCCATGGCCTACGATCAGAAGGGCGACCAGAAGAGCGCGCAAGAGGCGTTCGAGAAGATGCTGGCGCTCGACGACTCTCCGCCGCGCGCTTCCCAGCTCCTCGCCCTCGGCGACCTGACCCGCGGCGACGCGGACAAGGCGATCAAGCACTGCCTGGAGGCGCTCGAGGCCGAGCCGAAGAACGTGGACGTCCACTTCCTTCTCGGCCTGGCCTACCTTCGCAAGGACAGCCTGGACGACGCGAAGGCGCAGTTCGAAGAGGTGCTGAAGCTTCGCGGGCGGCACGTTGGGACGCGGCTCCGCCTGGCCGAAATCCACGCCCGCCGCCGGGAGTTCGGCCTCGCCCAGCGCCAGCTCGAGGCCTGCATCGCCGACGACCCCAAGCTCCCCGGCCCGCGCTATGAGCTGGCCCGCATCTTCGCCCTCCAGGGCCAGTTCGACAAAGCTCAGGCCGAGCTGGAGAAGCTCCTCACCCTCGACCCCGACAAGGCAAAGGCCCAGCGCGCCCTCGACGACCTCCGCCGCCAGAAGCCCACACCGCCCCTGCGCTAGCTCTGCGAGAAAGACTCCAGGAGTGTTTTTCTGATGGGGGAGTGGCCGTGGCGGGGCCACGCACTCGCGTTTGCGCGGCGCCCCCTGCAGGGTTAGGATACCTGCGGATGTCCAACACTAAAGGAGGCCCACATGACCGGAATGCGGCCACTTGCGGCAATCCTCGTCACCCTTGGCGTCTGGGCTGTTCCCCCGGAACACCCCCAAGCTGCGGAGAAGGAGCAGAGCATGGCGGACCAGAGGCCGTCCCACGTGCGGCACCTGAATGAGCGCATGGCGATGCCGAAGTACGAGACGAAGGCGGCGTGGGAGGCGCGGGCCGCGTGGCTCCGCGACCACATCCGCGTGAGCTGCGGCCTCGTGCCCGAGCCGGAGAAGACGCCGCTCAAGGGCGAGGTGTTCGGGAAGATCGAGCGCGACGGCTACACAATCGAGAAAGCCTACATCGAGAGCCGCCCAGGCTTCTACGCCTGCGGCAACCTCTATCGCCCGCTGGGCAAGAAAGGCCCCTTCCCCGCCGTCGCCTGTCCCCACGGCCACTGGGGCGAGGGGCGGTTCGGCAACGAGGGCGAGCCCAAAGGCTCCGTCCCCGCTCGCTGCATCACCCTCGCACGCATGGGCTGCGTCGTCTTCTCCTACGACATGGTCGGCTACAACGACTCCAAGGCCCAGATCGGCCACTCCATCGCGGGAACCCGCAACGAGCTCTGGGGCATCAGCCTCATGGCGCTCCAGACCTGGAACAGCGTGCGCGTGCTCGACTGGCTTCAGACCCTGCCCGACGTGATTCCCGATAAGATCGCGGTGACGGGCTGCTCGGGCGGGGGAACGCAGACCTTCATGATCATGAGCATTGACCCCCGCGTGAAGGTGGCCGCGCCCGTGAACATGATCAGTTGCACGATGCAGGGCGGCTGCGAGTGCGAGAACGCCCCGCTGCTGCGCATCGAGACGAACAACATGGAAATCGGCGCCCTCATGGCCCCCAGGCCCCTCATCCTCTGCTCCGTGAGCGGCGACTGGACGAAGGAGACGCCCAAGGTCGAATACCCCGCCATCCGCGGCATCTTTGAGCTATGCGGCGTGCCAGACCGCGTGACAAACGTCCACCTCACTGGCCCCCACGGCTACCCCAAGGGCCACCGCGAGGCGGTCTACAACTTCTTCCGCAAGTGGCTCATGGGCATCGAGGACCCCACGCCCTTCACCGAGCCGCCCTTCCAGGTGGAGAAGAAGGAAGACCTGCTCGTCTGGCAGGGCCGCGAGCTGCCCAAGGACGCGAAGAAGCGCGACACCCTTGAGGCATACATCATCGGCGAGTGCCGCCGCCAACGCGACGAGTTGCTGCCAAAGAAGGCGGAGGACCGCAAGCGCTTCGAGGAGACCCTCGGCCTCGCCTATCGCCACGCCATCCTCGCCGAGCTGCCGAAGCCCGACGAGGTGGTCGGCGAGAAGCTGGCCGACAACATCCCCGACGACGCCCGCGTGACGCCGCTCGCCCTCAGCCGCAAGGGCAAGGGCGACCGCATCAACGCCTGGCTCCATCGCCCGCCGAAGCCGAGGGCAGGCGCGGCCGCCATCGTCCTCGTCCATCCCGACGGCGCCAACGCACTCCTCAACCCGACGGGCGGAGAGCCGGTCGGCATGCTCGCCACGCTCCTCGACGCCGGCCACCTGGTGCTTACGATTGACGCCTATCTCACTGGTGAATCGGCCAAGCTCCGGCCCGCCCGCGAGGAGACAATGAAGGGCAAGCGCTTCTTCTCCGCCTACAACCGCACCGACCTCGTCGAGCGGGCGCAGGACATCCTGACCTCTCTCGCCTGGCTGAATGGCCGCAGGGACGTCAAGGAGGTCGGGCTGGTCGGCGTCGGCCAGGCGGGGGCCTGGTGCCTCTTCGCCGCGCCGTTCACCCCCGAGGGTACGCGGGTGGTGGCCGACCTCGCCCAGGTGGGCAACGACGAGCACATCCGCTGGCAGGCCGACCTCTTCACCCCGTGCCTGCTGAAGGCCGGCGGCTTCGCCACCGCCGTCGCCCTGGCCGCCCCACGTCCGCTCCTCCTCCACGATGTCTCCGCCGATCTCGATGTGGCCCCATTCCGAGCCACCTATGCCGCGGCCGGCGCCCCCAAGTCCCTCCGTATCGAGAACAAGGAATGCGCGGAGAAGGGCATCGCTCAGTGGCTCAGTCCGTGAGGGTTCGGCAATGAGGACCGCATGTTGCGTGGTGGCGCTGTTGACGGTTCTCATCTCCGTTGCTGGCACGGGCATGCTTCGCGCGCAGGAGGCCGAGCCCGCGGGGACGACAGAGCCGGTTCCCGTGAGGGTCCACAGGACGGATGGCCGGGAGTGGACCCTGGAGGTCCTGCGTGGCGAGTGGGTGGGCACTGGCATACATTTGCTCATACCCTATCGCGGGGGTTCCGACCTGAAGTTCGAGAAGCGTGGTCCTGCCATCCACATGAGCCAGGATGGCGGTCCCATGCGGCTGGCAGGGGTGGACGCCTCGACGCCCGAGGGCAAAGCCGCGCTGCGCGAGGCCCTGGCCGCCGGCACCACGCCGCTGGCCATCGCCTGCTACTGGAAGGACCTGCCACTGCTGCCGCCCGTGCCCGCCCAGGGTGAATACGCCCTCAGCCTGTGGGGTGAGACGAAGGACTTGGCGGGCCTGGCCCTCCAGCCCGACCTGACCGAGCTGTACCTCTACTGCTGCACCGCCAAGCCCGACCTCACGCCACTGGAGGGCCTCCACCGGCTCAGGTCGCTGTCAATGTGGGGGTGGAAGGGTCTCGCGGACCTGCGCCCACTCGCGCGGCTCCGCCGGCTCCAGGTGCTCGACGTGTCCGGCCGCAACGAGGTGCGGGACCTTGCGCCGCTGGCGGCCCTGGCCGAGCTGCGAGTGCTCGACATCACGGGCTTGACGGGCGTGCTCGACCTGACGCCGGTGGCCGTGCTGCCGAACCTTGCGTGCTTCAAGTTCGACTGGTCGTGGCGCGAGGGCCAGGGCGAGGCGCTGGCGCTCATGCCCAGCCTCAAGACCCTACGCGTGGAATGGACCAATCCGCGCGGCAGCCTCGCTGCCCTGGACAAGCTGCCTCACCTTCGCCGCCTCGACATCCAGTCGTACAAGGACATCGAGGACCCGGCCCTCATCATGGAGCTTCCCACGCCAACGACATCGCTGAAGCTCACCGACGGCAGCGGGGTCACTGATCTCGCCCCGTTCGCCCGGCTCAAGCGGCTGCGGCGCCTCGACCTCGCGCGCCTCAAGGAGGTGCCGAGCCTGGCCCCGCTGGCCGACCTCACTGACCTCACGGAACTCAAGATTCACCCGTCCCACAAGGTCCCCGACCTGCTGCCCCTGGCCCGGCTCACCAAGCTCCGCTGCCTGGAGCTCACGCCGCCGCAGAGCCTGCGCGACCTCGCGCCGCTCGCCGGCCTGACCAATCTGGAGTCCCTTTGCCTCAATGAGTGCACGCGCCTGGCCGACATCAGCGCGCTGGCGGGCCTCACAAAGCTCACCTACCTCTACCTCGACGCCGGGGCTGCGGGCGACCTCGTGGCACTCGGGGGCCTCACCAAGCTCACCGAACTCGACCTCAGAGTCCGTGGCAAGCTTGATCTGACGCCGCTGGGCAACCTCGTGGGCCTCAAGAAGCTACGGCTGCGCAATTGGGATTCAGAAGCCCCTCTCGACGTCTCGCCCCTGGGGCGGCTCACCGAGCTCGAAAGCCTGGAGCTGGACCTCAGGGGGGGCGCCACCGGCACCGCGGCTCTGGGCAACCTGACCAAGCTCACGAGGCTGGAGACGAGGGCGTGCCCGCTCGCCGACATCGCGTTCGTTGCCAAGCTGGTGAACCTCCCTTCGCTGACGCTCTGCGGGCAGCCAGGAGTGAGCGATCTCTCCCCGGTCGCCCGTTTGCCCAACCTGAAGTCCCTGACACTGTGCAACTTCAGCGATGTCACGGACCTCTCCCCGCTGGGGAGCATGGGCGCGCTGGAGTGGCTGAGCCTGTTCCGCTTCGCCAAGCTCAGCGACCTCGCGCCGCTCTCCCGCATGAATACGCTGAGCACGCTCGAACTCGAGTTCTGTGACAGCGTAGCCGACCTGTCGCCGCTCGCAGGCGTGCAGGGCCTGCGCGCCCTCAAGTTGGCATGGTGCAAGAGCGTCACCGACCTGCGGCTACTTGCTCGCGCGACGGGCCTCACGGCGCTCAGCCTTTGGTGGCTCGAGGGCATCCCTGACGTCGCCCCGCTAGCCGAACTCAGCAACCTCAAGGAACTCCGGTTATGGTGTGACAAGAAGGTGCTCGACGTCAAACCACTCACCAAGCTCTCCCGGCTCGAAACGCTCGACTTGAGCAAGACGAACCGGGTCGCCGACATCGCCCCACTGGAGGAGCTGAAACGGCGCGGCGTGAAGGTCGCCTGGCCAAGGGCCCAGCGGCCCGACTGAGCGACGCTGCTCCCGCATCACGCGAGGGGCGTTGCGGGGCGTTGAGAGGCGTGGTATAATCCCCGGGGAGGCGGAGAGCCGAGCATGAGCACCGTCGCCATTTCCCATCCGACGCGGGTCGAGCCGACCCTTGACACTGCCGCCGCCGCCTTCGCGGACCAGCACAACCTGTGGCCGGACCTAGAAGTCGCCGTTGAACTGCTACACGATGCGTACCCGGCGCTCGTGGGGATACGGGTGGCCCACATGGTGGACCCGGAGTCTACCGACTATGAGTGCCTGTATGTGAAGAGCAGGGTGGGGGACGGCATGGAGGATCTGGAGGAGATTCTGGACCGCGAGGACGCCTTCTGCGCCGCGCTCTGCGCCAGGATGGACGCGGAGAGGCGGCAGTTTTTCGCCTTCACGGTGATCCCTGTATAGCATGGACCCCTGGCACTTCCTCATCGTGGCCGAGCAGTTGCGCGACTCCGACCTGGAGGCCGGCCGCCGATCGTCCATCAGCCGTTCCTACTATGCCGCCTACAATGAGATCGTCGCGTCCTTGCGCGAGCGAGGGGTGACGCTGCCAGAGCGCGATGCGCACGAGAAGCTGTGCCGGTGCCTGATAGGCACCGGGCATCACGCGCTCGTTCTCCTCGCTGAGCATCTGCGATGGCTCAGGATCGCCAGGACTGCGGCGGATTATGACATGGAGGCTGAGGCAGATGAGTTCTCCGTGGTCGAGACGGCGAACGCTCTGAGTCGGGCACGCAAGATCCGCCAGCAGTTCGTTGGCGTCGGAGCCGACCGGGCCGCCGAACTGGTTGCCGACTATCTGCGCCGAACCCGCCAGACGCCCTGACCGCGGCCGTGTCCTTTCCACGTTGGGGGGAGCAGGAGCCAGGACATGACACTCGAAGAGGCCAAGGCATTCATGAAGGAGGTCGGGTGGGGCTGCCTGGCGACGAGCGACGGGCAGGTCCCGGGCTGCCGCCCGATGGGCGGCTGGGCGTGGATGGGCGAGGAGCTTTGGTGCGCGACCGGCGCATACTCGGACAAGGTCGCCCAGCTCCGCAAGGTGCCCTTCGCGGAGTACTGCTTCGCGAGGCCCAACGGTGAGCACCTTCGCATCGCCGGCCCCTGCACGGTGAGCACCGACAACGCGGACAAGCGGAAGCTCTACGACGCCGTGCCGCTCCTGAAGAACTACATCGCCGATCCCGCCTCGCCCGGCTACGTGGTCATTCGCATGTCGCCCAGCCGCATGCGGCTGATGCGGGGGGACCTGGACTATGAGGAGGTGAAGCTCGGCTGAGTGGCTTTCAGCGATTCGGCTGATTCCGGGCGAAGACTGCCTGAAGGCAGGACTCCAAACGGGCACGTGCCTTCGTTCGGAGTCCTGCCTTCAGGCAGTCTTGATAGGGTCAGTGGTGTGGCCGAATCGCTGAAAGCCGCCTACCCCCACAACTCCCGCATCACGCGGCAAGTGGCCAGATGGATGTCCACCACGTCCTCGGTTCGGCGGGCGTAGCCGCCGGCGAGGACAAGGGCGATGGGCACGCCCCGCTCGCGGGCGGCGCGGAGGACAAGCTCGTCGCGGCGGTGAAGCCCGGCTTTGGTGAGGCCGAGGTTGCCGAGCTGGTCCTCTTCGAACGGGTCGGCGCCCGCCAGGTAGAGCACCAGCTCGGGGCGGTGGCCATCGAGGATGGCGGGCACGTGGCGCTCCATTGCGGCGAGATAGGCATCGTCGCCCGCTGCCTCGTCCAGGCCGACGTCCAGCGTGCTCTGCTGCTTAGGCAGGGGGTAGAGAAGCTCCTGGTGGATGGAGAAGGTGAAGACATCGGGGTCGCGGCGGAAGATGAAGGCGGTGCCGTTGCCCTGGTGGAGGTCGCAGTCAATGACCGCGATGCGGCGGGCGAGGCCGCTGGCCTGGGTGGCGCGAATGGCGACAGCCACATCGTTGATGAAGCAGAAGCCCTCGCCGTGGTCTGGGAAGGCGTGGTGGAATCCGCCGCCGAGGTTGAGGGCGGCGGTGCGGGCGGCCAGCGCCCGCTCGCAGGCCAGGATGGTGCCGCCCGTGGCGTAGCGGACCGCGTCGGCCACCTCACGGGGGTAGGGTGCCTCAAACTCGGCAATCGCCGCCAGAGGCCGATCCACAAGTTCTTCCAGCCGCTGGAGATAGGTCTGTGCGTGGATGAGGAGCAGTTCGTCGTCCGTGGCCGGCTCGGGCACGAGGAACTCCTCTGCCCGCACCAGCCCCTCGGCGATCAGCCGGTCGTGGAGCAGGCGGTACTTCTCCACGGGGAAGACGTGTCCCCCCCGCTTCAGCTCATAGCGCGGATGGTAGATGAAGAAAGGCACGGGTTACCGGTGTTCGGTGTTCGGGTACGGGGGATCGGCGGACGCACTCCACTCTACGGCGCAACGCGGGATGTGTCAAGGGGTGCATACTCACCACGGGGACATTCTGCTTTCCGCCCCAGGCCGCTTCGCGGGAAAGCAGAATGTCCCCTCTTCTGCCAGCTAATCGAAAATCTGCGAGGCGAGCGCCGCGAACTCCTTCTCAACGCCGCCCGCCGCTCGGGCGAGATGCCCGGGCCGCCCGCACCCTGCAAGTCGTTGCTCTGTATAGCGATATGGCGGCTGGCCGCATCCTGCGCCGCCTCCAGCTTCGCACGCTCGGCAGGCGTCACCACACCGTCCGACGCGAAGTCCTTCGCCATCTCGTGGATGCGCAACTGCTCCTGCCGCAGCCGCGCCGTCTCGGCCGGCGTGAGCGAGCGGTCGCGGATATTGTCGCGGATGCGCTCCCGCTGGTGCGCCTCGCGCACCTTGGCCCGCGGCGGCCTCGGCACTGCCGCGTTCGCCACCCCGGCCACCCCCATCGCCACTGCCACTGCCAGCGCCCACGTCTTCATCGCCAACTCCTTTCCTGCCCGAGGGCACTTGGTTCCGTCTTCAACGCCTCGTTTCGCCACTGCCAGTGCAAAAGCAATCCGCGTGCCACGCCTCGCTGGCCCGACTGCCGCGCGGCGTATGTGTCGTAACGGTGGCCACTTACGTCCATACACTGCTTCGCGCCCGGCCGCCCGGTCGCCCCCCATGTGTGGGATTCCCACACACAGCCGCCCAAGAATGCCACCGAGGATGCCAACTCTCCCTCCCAGGACTTGGCATACTTGGCCGCCCGGGCAGGCGCCGGGTGTCACCCTCGACGCCATAAGGCTATTTCTGCTCAAATGTTACGCCAATCAGCCCCTTCGGCCGCTCGATGCTCAGGGTTAGGGTGCCAACTCCCCCCTATGGACTTGGCACCCTAACCCGCGGCGCTTGCGCACCCCGGTTATGCCTCTTTCGCGCGAAAGAGCACACACTTCACCGTTGGCATCCTGACCCGCACCGGTTGCGAAACCCGGCTCGCCATCTCGCAGAGGGCAGGGCGCCTGACGCCAGGGTGCGTGAAGTCTCCTACGGCCAGAGGTGGACTGCCCAAACGCCCGTAGGGTGTGCCGGATTGTAGCCCCAGCCTCCTTCGGAGGCTGCGAAGACGGGCGCCCTGAGCGTAGGAGATTTCACGCACCCGGACGCCACGCCTGCTTGACTTCCCCCTGCCACATCGGGTAGCCTCTCGGCATTGGGCCTCATCTAACCCTTGCCGAGCCCTACGAGGGGACCGCCGCATGAACAAGCTGACCCGCCGCGAGTTCTCCAAGGCCGCGTTTGTAGTCCCGCCTTTAGGCGGTCTTGCCTCGCTTGTAGTCCCGCCTTTAGGCGGTCTTCTCAGCGCCTCTGCCGCCGAACCCGAGCCGAAGCCCCGCAAACCCAACATCGTCTACTTCATCATTGACGAGCTTGGCTACTTCGAGCTCTCCTGCATGGGCCACAAGGAGCTGCGGACCCCCAACATTGACCGCCTGGCCGCCGAGGGCATCCGCTTCACCCAGTTCCTGGCCGGCGGGTGCGTCTGCGCCCCCACTCGCGCCACGCTCATGACCGGCAAACACCTCGGCCACACCTCCCTCCGCTCCAACGCCGGCTGGGAACCGCTCCGCGCCGGCGAAGAAACCATCGCCTCGATGCTCAAGAAGGCCGGCTACGCCACTGGCGGCTTCGGCAAGTGGGGCTGCGGCGCACGCGGCACCTCGGGCGTGCCCGAGACCCACGGCTTCGACGTCTTCTTCGGCTACTACGACCAGGTCCACGCCCACACCTTCTACCCCTCCTACCTCATCCGCAACAGCCAGGAGGTGCCCCTCGACGGCAACCCCGGCAGCTACCGCGAGGGCAAGACCTTCAGCCAATACCTCATCCACGACGAGGCCAAGAAGTTCCTCCGCGCCCACAAGGACCGGTCCTTCTTCCTCTACCTCCCCTACACCCCGCCCCACGGCCAGTGGGGCTTCCCCGACGACGACCCCTCGCTCGCCCCCTACCGCGACAAGCCCTGGCCCCGCGACGCCAAGGTCTACGCCGCAATGGTCAACCTCGTTGACCGCCAGGTCGGCGAAATCCTGGCGATGCTCAAGGAGCTTGGCCTCGACGACGACACCATCGTCTTCTTCTCCGGTGACAACGGCGGCTTCGAGTACTTTGCTGAAAAGGGCGCCCACCCCGACGGCCTCTTCGGCCCCAACGTTGACCCCGCCACCGGCAAGCGCCGCTTCCGTGGCGGCAAGGGACGCCTCTACGAAGGCGGACTCCGCGTCCCCTACATCGTCCGCTGGCCCGGCCGAATCAAGCCTGGCCGCACCAGCGACCACCTCGGCTACTTCCCCGACATCGTGCCCACCCTCGCCGAACTGGCCGGCGCCCCCTGCCCCGCCGACACCGACGGCCTCTCGATCGTCCCCACGCTATTGGTAGATGCGGTAGGGCGTGCAAACTTGCACGCGGAACAGGGCGGGGCGCGCGCTCAACGCCAGCACAAGTACCTCTATTGGGAAGACTGCGGCCAGCTTGGCGTCCGTGAGGGCGCCTGGCACGCCATCCGCACGACCGGCCCCAAGGGCAAGTGGGAACTCTACGACCTCGCCACCGACCTCGCCGAAACCACCGACCTCTCCGCCAAGCACCCGAATGACCTCGCCCGCCTCACCCGCTACGCTGCCGAAGCCCACACTCCCATCCAGGAGGGCGAAGTCCTCGACCGCCTCACCGTCCTCAAAGACCGCTACATCCCCCTCGGCAAACCCATCCCCGACAAGCCCTGGGGCCCGCCGGCGGCGAAGGGGAATAGAGGCAAGACATAGTGGGCAGACCAAGTCTTGAGTTGCGCCCTGTTCCCTGCCGCGCTGT